>JAPUIL010000574.1 GCA_027297085.1 Verrucomicrobiota bacterium
GGATCCTCTTGCCAGGCCTGTTGATGTGCATCCAGATCCTGAACATTCCGAATTTGAGTCATTTCGCCTGCAGCTTCCATGACCCGATACCAGGCCAATTGACCTTGAGTCTGCGCCCAGGCCTGCTCTGGCGAGTTCCAACCGGGAAGCTGATTGTCAGGCTTAACGTAACGGGCGATCTGGGTGGCGACACACATACCCACATTTCCCTGACGCATGGCATAGAGAGAAACCGTATTGTTTCCGCGGTCTTTTTTATCGGTCATTCCCGTTTCCGACCTGCGAATGGCTTCAACCGTCCAACGCAAATCACGGTTCCATTCAAGAGCGTTCATGGAGAGGTCGAGGTGTGTGTCGAAGATTAGCATAGTAATAGTAAGTTTTATAAAGTGTAAGGAACGAAATCACGAGCAGACCTGTTAAAAAGTAGCACGGGCTTCCAGCCTGTGTACCCTTCCTGGAGATAAACAGGCAAGATGCCTGTTCTACCCTGTTTCGATTTTCGGATCATGCCTTGGCAGGATGATTATATTTTCAGTCGGTGGTTTATTACTTTTTTCATTCTAGACCTATAGCCGATGCCGGGCTGCGTTCTTCCACGTCCCAACAACTTTATTTTTTTCAATTACATTTACATGATCGTACAGCGCGACCGTTGGGCAAACATGACTCGGGATTCCCAGGTAGGTGTCTCCCACAACTATTTCACCCCAGTTGTCCACTTTTGCTACAAGATGTTCTTCACTATGCCCGACAAATTCGGCATCCTCCAAACCTAATAAACGGACGCGAGGATGAGGCATCTCGGATGCCACCGCCTTATGACCAAGATCAAAACATACGAGACCCGGTGATGGTTTACTAATAACTCGTGTTAATAGAAAAGCCGCACAGTCGAATGGGAGATCTTTTAAACTATCCAGGCTTTTAAAATCCCAAAGAAGTGTGGTTCCGGGGCTCAATTCAACGCCCGCCCGTTTGGCATGTACTGGAAAAGACGGTGAACCACCTGCGACAATCACCGGTACTGATAAACCCAAAGCTTTCAGCCGCTCAACCAATTGAATGACCTTTGCAAACGCTTCATCGCACCGCTGCGTCCGCTCCTCCACTGATGAAATATGTAAATGCCCGTCGTAGGCTTGAAGACCTTTGACCACAAAATTTGGTTTATCATGCAGGAGCTGATATAGCTCCACAGCGGCATCTCCAGGAATTACCCCGGTGCGATCCATACCAGTGTTGATATCCAGAAACACTCCCAGCTTTACCGATTGCTCGCAACAGGCTTGATCCAGTTGTTCAATAACTTTGCCATTGTCCACGACGACTGAAAAATCAGATTCGGGATACTGTGCAGCCAATTGCACGTAATGCGCAATGTCAGGTCCAACAGGCTGGATGGCTAAAAGAATATCATCGGCCTTTTCTTTGCGTAGCATCTCGGCTTCGGCCAAGGTGGCACATTTAAATTTATGAATTCCCTGCTCCATCTGCATCCGAACGATCTCGGCCAGCTTGTGGGTCTTTACATGCGGGCGTAAGCGATCAGGATCACCGGCAATTTCGACCATGCGACGAATGTTGTTTCTTATGCGATCGGGGTATATCAGGAGAGCCGGCGACGGGACCTTGTCTACGTTGGGGAAAGTGTACGTGGCAGTATTCACAACTTTGAAAAATCGCGGCTTAAGGCCGCCCCTACAATAAAGGAATAAGTTAGAGTAACTGAAAGATTCCTATATTCAAGACTTCCCATGACAACGGGGCGCTTTACATTAATTAAATGGCAAACAAAACCTACAATGTCGGCGTAATCGGATACGGCTGGGCAGCCACCGCCCACATCGGTGCCATCAATGGAACAAACCAAGGTTCAGTAAGAGCCGTCTACTCATCGCGAGCCCTCGATTCCGCAGCCCTGAGCGCCGAATACGGTTCGGGGATCACCACCTATCAGGATTTGGATCAAATGCTGGCCGACCCGGCCATCGATACCATTTCAATCACCTCATACCCAAACCAGCACAAAGACCAGGCTATAGCCGCTGCGCGGGCCGGCAAAAATTTGATTATCGAAAAACCACTTGCCCTGACTCTTGAAGACTGCCAGGCGATCAAGCAAGCGGTGGACGAGGCTGGCGTAAAAGCCTGTGTCTGTTTTGAACTGCGTTTTATCAGTCAGTTTCAAACGACACGCAGCATCATTGATGAAGGACTCCTCGGTAATATTCATTATGGAGAAATCGATTACTATCACGGCATCGGCCCCTGGTATGGACAGTATCGATGGAATACCACCCGGGATAACGGAGGAACCAGTCTCCTGTCTGCTGGTTGCCACGCCCTCGACGCCATGCTCCTCTGTATGGGAGACGACGTGACATCCGTTTCCGCCATGTCCACCCAGTCGAGCCACGATATTTTTGCAAAATACGAATACCCGACCACCACCGTGGTTTTGCTTCAATTTGCCAGCGGCAAGGTGGGCAAAGTCGCTTCTGTCATCGACTGTTTCCAACCCTACTATCTTCATACCCATCTGGTGGGTAGCGAGGGCAGTCTGCTCGATGACAAACTCTACTCTAACAAGCTACACATGCGTGACAAGAAGTGGGCCCAACTTCCTATTACCATGGCCGACTCGGGCGATGTGGCAGATCATCCTTACCAGGCACAGTTCCAGGAATTCTTCGATGCCCTGGATAAAGAGGAAGACATGCCGCTCACATCATTGAACCAATCCATGAAATCGTTTGAAGTCATCTTTGCCGCAGATCTTTCCGCTTCAGAAGGCAGACCGGTGACATTGGAAGAAATTCGTGGCAATGGCTGACCTGTATTTCTCACCGTAAGAAATGCACGTTAAACTCAAATCAGCCTTGGCCGTGTTCGCTCATCCCGACGACATTGAGTTTGTCGCGTCCGGCACCCTTCTTCTGCTGAAGGAAAAAGGCTGGGCCATTCATTACATGAATCTTTCTGGGGGTGATCTGGGAAGCCTGGAGCATAACCGGGAAGAAACGCGGGCCATACGAGTACAAGAAGGGCGAGACGCAGCCGAGA
>JAPUIL010000575.1 GCA_027297085.1 Verrucomicrobiota bacterium
TTCTATCGACGATGAGCCCGTTCCTGTATCTATTTCTCAAGGACTGTTAGAGGATATGGGGCTTGGATTAGGCGACCGGTTGGTTTTCGACATTCAAGGCCTGCCGCTGGAGGTGGAAATAGCCAGCGTCCGAAAAGTCGATTGGAACCAGGTGCGCGCCAATTTCTTTTTCGTATTTCCAAACGGTGTTTTAGAAGAGGCGCCCAGCATGTATATAACGGCTACGCATTCGCCGAATGCAGAGTCGACAGCCAAGGTGCAGTCTGAGTTGATTACGCTATATCCAAACGTGTCGTCGATTGATCTGCGTCTAATTCTTGCGACCATTGATGACTTACTCACTAAAATTACATGGGTGGTTCAATTCATGGCTCTATTCACTATATTCGCCGGACTACTCGTTATGGCAGGAACAATTATTACCAGTCGTTACCAGCGTATTCAGGAAAGTGTGTTGCTCAGAACGCTAGGTGCGAATTCAAAGACGATCTCACGCATCTTGTTTATCGAGTTCGCGTCGGTAGGCTTCCTGGCCTCTCTGGTGGGCGGATTTGTTTCAGTGGTGGCTACCTGGGCGCTGATGAAGTTTCTATTTGAGCTTCCGCTTGTGGTCGCCTGGGACAAGGTCTTTTACGGGATGCTGATCATGATGACCCTTACTGCTTTGACTGGCCTGCTGAATAGCCGGGGCATTACCCGTCGGCCGCCCCTAGAGATACTTCGCCAAGAATAACCAGACTATATTCTCACCGGCTGTCTGCAAAAGATGATTTATAGATAATTGATTCTTGTGCCTGATGGATTTAACCACCATTTCTGGTTTTTGTTTTGCTGACAGCCTAGGGCCGACATGCCGCGTATTTCTGCCTCTTGCCTCGGTCACGCACCAATGTGCGCTCTCTCCTCTCTCAGTCGTCAATTTTTCTGACACCTGAACGCTGAAACCTCACCCTCACTCTTCCAGTGTGACCCGGATCTTGAAACTCTCTGTTTCTCCCGGCTCCACCCAGTGGAGTCCTTTTTTATGTTCGGGACTATTGGGCGGTCCCATCCAAGGTTCCACACAATAGAATGGGCTGTCCTTCGATTCGATCCAAGTGACTACCGCGGTACCGGGCAATGGCCTTGCCGCATCTGAAAGCACTAAAGTCACATCTTCTTCGCCGTTTTTCAGGCCAAACTTCACCTTGTTCTCTTTTAAACGAAAGTGAATTCGGTCGACAAGAGTTGGATCGTCCATGGAAACCTCACCACCTTTGAAGTCTGTTGGTACCAGAGATCCATCTGCTGCGTGGTAAACCGCTTTTGTGCCAGGCAAAACCATGCGGTAATTTTCGCGACTGAACCCCGATTGCCAGGGCAGGCTGAAATAGAAGTGATGCCCCGCGCTCCAGGGGATTTTTTTATCCCCCATGTTTGCCAGAGTGAACTCTACTTCCATTGCCAGCATCTCAAATCGGTAACTTACCTGGAATTCATAGTCGAATGGATAGGCCAAAGCATTTTCTTCCGTGGGAACTAACCGCATGGAAATTGAATTATTATCCTCAACCACCACCTCAAATTGACCATCTCTTGCAAAACCGTGCGTCGGCATCGGCAACACATCGCCGCCTGGCGCCTTCCAGGTATTTATCTTGCCCTTGTTAAATGTGCGGGCAGAAAACGGGAAGAGTATGGGGTTGCCACCGCGAACCTTTGCAGGGTTGTTAAGGTCCCCGTCTTCGGGCCAAAGAATGACCGATCGGATCTGGCCTCCCGAAAGCCCCAAATCCCAACTCATCAGCCGAGCTCCGCATCGTGGTGCCATGCGAAATTTGGAAGGCC
Organism: Verrucomicrobiota bacterium; assembly: GCA_027297085.1. GTDB lineage: Bacteria > Verrucomicrobiota > Verrucomicrobiia > Opitutales > UBA2995 > UBA2995. The sequence goes on from JAPUIL010000575.1 coordinate 1,828, forward strand.
CGAGATTCCAAGTGAATATTTCCTGCCCCTGAAAGGTTTCTTTGGATAGCATGACTTATAATTTAGGAGCCATTTCTTAACTGCCAACACTTTCGAATTACCATCGAACGATTCTTGCATTTCCCTTCGTGCCAATCATGATTTTCCACTGGCTATGAGTCGTTTACGTATTTCAGTTTCAATTTGCCTGCTTGCCGCGTTGTTTTGGACGTCGGCTTACACAGAAGATGCGGCCGATTCAGACGATTCGAAGGAAACAACCACCGAGGAGTTCGTTGGAATTAATATGTCCGGGAAATCAAAAGAGGAATTGATTCCCAGCCTGGAAGGTATCGAGCTGCCTGATGAAGGACCGTTGCAAGTGGCTGTCGTACCCATGCATCGCCAAATCGGTAGACCTAGCCTCTTCATTCTTCGGCGGTCGGTTAAGGATGCGATGGAGGCCGGTGCCCATGTGGTGGTGCTCGATATGGATACGCCCGGCGGAGACCTGGCTTCCACGCTCGAGATGATGGAAATTTTAAATGAATTTTCCGGAATCACGGTTACTTATATCAACGACGAAGCTATTTCCGCCGGAGCTATCATATCCTCTGTCACCGATTATATTTATTTTGCACCTCTGGGCATTATGGGAGCGGCGGCAGCGGTCTCCTCAACCGGACAAGACATTCCCGAGACGATGCAGGCCAAAATCAAGAGTTACCTGGATGCGAGGATTGAGTCTTACGCTCAGGATAAAAGGCTTCGCAATAAAGTGATCAAAGCCATGATGGATACGGAATTTGAGTTCGTGGAAGATGGAGTTCTCATCAGTCCGAAAGGTGAATTGTTGTCGTTAACCGCTTCCAAAGCGGTCGTTTTATTCGGGGATCCGCCCGAACCTCTGGTAGCTGCCGGGATCGCGGAGTCGATTGAGGAAATTTTTAAGTATGGATTCGGCACAGAGGATTTTTCCGTCACTGAATACGAAGCCTCATGGTCGGAGGAATTTGCCTCAATCGTGGAGTTTATTACGCCCGTCTTGTACGGCATCGGCATCATCATGTTGATTGTGGAAATTAAGACTCCCAGTTTCGGCCTGCTTGGTATGATCGGATTGGCCCTAATCATTTCAGCGATTTTTGGACACAATGTGGCCGGGCTGGCCGGCTTCGAAGCTATTCTGTTGCTCTTAGGCGGTATTGTCCTCCTCGTTATAGAGATATTTTTGCTCCCGGGTACCCTCATCTTTGGGTTTGCCGGGATACTGTGTATCCTGGGTGCCATGGTGTGGTCCTTGGCTGATGTGTGGCCAGTGGTCCCAGAGCCGGGTCAGGAGCCTGTGGATTGGAAAATAAATACCGATTCACTTGTAAAAGGCGTCTACAATTTGGCCATGGGCCTATTGATTGCCATCGGGGGCTTGTGGGCCATCTGGCGTTTTCTGCCTAAGTCGAGCTTTTTAAAGCGCGTGGTTGTTGATGCCACAGTAGCCGATCCCAGTCCGGTTGTGGCTGGTGGTGGTCGCTATGTGGAAGGCAATTCCCTTCCTGACATCGGCGCGGAAGGAATCGTAGTCACCGACCTGCATCCCGTAGGAGTTGTTGAAATTGACGGCAAGCGTTTCGAGGCCTCAACGACAGTTGGAGACCTTAAAAGAGGTGACAAAATTTTAGTTGTAGGATACAAAAGTTACTCCCTTCTCGTGGATAAAAAAACCTGACATGCCTTCGCTCGTTCTAACATTTCTTATATTGGCCCTGGTGTTGTTCTTTCTAGAGATCTTTGCCCCTGGTGGGATTCTCGGTGTATTCGGTGCGATATCTTTGGTGGTCGCTTCCATTTTGGCATACGAAACCATGGGAATACTCGGTTCTGCCGGAGTATTGATCGGAGGAGCAGTGTTGGGATTCGGGCTGTTTTTCCTTGAGATTAAACTTCTGGTGAAATCGCCCTTCGGTAAACAATTTCAGCATAGTGGTCGACAGAAAGCGCAGACCTCCTCGGTTGGCAGGCCTGGACTAGTAGGCATGAAAGGCACAGCGCTGACCACGATGGCCCCGTCAGGAAAAGTCAGTATTGCCAAAGAAGTATTTGAAGCCGCCTCCATAGGCGGATTAATTAATAAGAATGCCATTATAGAAGTGGTACGTTCGGAACACTTAAAACTAATCGTTAAAGAGATATGATACCAGTAATTGGAGTTACCGCGGGCTTTGTCATTTCAGTCATAGCCATCCTCGTAGTCATCATTGGTGGCTTTATTGTTC
>JAPUIL010000576.1 GCA_027297085.1 Verrucomicrobiota bacterium
CATTTGCGAAGGAACAGCAGCGTCTGATTCCGGCGGCTGAAACGCGGGGGCATATACGTGCGGATGTGTTGCCCATCTTTATCAATGTGAATTGTCCCGGTCGCACAAACACCCATCTGCGGCCTTTCCTGAAACATCTCGACCTGACGTGCAATCTTTTCTGGCTTGATGCAGTCGTCGTCATCAAGGTTTGTTATCAACTCACCCCTTGCGGCTTCCAATCCGACGTTCTTCGACCCGGCACAGCCGAGATTCTTCTCATTCTTGATGTACCGAATGTGCTTCATGTACGGCAACAGAACTTCCTCCGTATTATCGGGGGAGGCATCGTTGACGACGATGATTTCGATGTTGCGATAGGTTTGAGCAAGCACCGATTCCAGGGCTTCAATCAACAGTTTTGCTCGGTTGTACGTCAATATGATGATTGATACTAGGGGATTGGTTAGACCTTTCATAAATTCCCTCCGTGGTGTTGATATTGAGACGTCCTTGTCTCCTTTGGTTAAAGTTAGTGAAAATAAGTCTGTGACTTATGGAAACTGTCTTCCTCTATCTTCAACTGGAATTGGACGGGTAGATCTCATTTTATCCCTCAGTTTTTATGGCACTGAAGAAAAATCGGCTTGCACATTCTGATGGAGACCGTTGGAACGAGTGTTTTGCGGAGGGCTGATGATGAAAGCGGGAAGGTCGAGTGGAAGTGCTGTAGACATAAAAAAAGGGCGGTGAACGAGTCACCGCCCTTTTCCCATGAGACGAGTAGGAGTGTTTATTCCTTGCTAATTTCACATTCGATACACGTTCCGCCGAAATAGCAAGTTCTTGATGGACTTACTGGGCCATAGAAATGCATGGCACTATATCCCTGCTCTAGTTTCATTGAGATTTTTTTATATATGTGATTAAGACCGCCGGGATCGACTCCAATAGTTGTAAAAATAATCGCGTTACTGAACGTATAATTCACTTCTATTGAAAGCAAAATCCTTTTTGTTAGCGATAGATGCGGGAGTAAGGTTCCATCTGAAATTTTCTCCATAACCGTGATTGTTTCTATCTCAGAATCTGTTAGCTTAATTTTCTTTCTTAAGTAATCCTTGACTGAAATTTTTCTATAGATCAAGCCTCCAAGATAGGTCTGATATTCTAAATCCTTTGCTAACGATATATGTTCACAGACCTCCACTCCTTTTATCCTTTTCCTTGAGGTAAAAATCTTGATTAAATCCCTCCCTTTATCCGAATCAATTGGGAAAGGGCAATGGAAGCAAAGATATTCCCCTTTTTTTAGTTGGAAGGGAGGGACGTTGACTGAACCCGTTTTGATACCTGTGCAGGTAATAATAGTCCCATTGTCCATAGAAGCTCGCCTCCTTTTTAAGTCAGCGAAATGCCAGCCAGTTCCTTATTTTACCCAAAAACGTGAAGGCTGGAAATATTTGGGTATTATAAGGTGCGGCAGCTGGGTAAGAGTAAAAGCCGTGCATGATTAGTTTCTGAACTGGTTCAGCATCTCCAGTTTTCCAGTAAATGTCTAACGCCGCAGCCATCCTGTGATGTCCTTCTCCGATAATGATTTCATCGCTACCAACTGGCTGAATGATTCCGATTCTATTATCTGGAAGTGTATAATCGTATGTGCCAGAAAGCATTTTTTCCCTTACCTCGTGGAACGTCTGCGGTTTTGGGAGAGCAGGTTGGGTTCCTCTTATTTTGGGGAAAACGCTTCTGGCGTTAAAAAAACGAGTTATGAACACCCCAGCGGATCGAATCAAGACTCTCCTTTTGGGTAGTTGACCACTTTGGCTTCTTGAGGTCGCAGTTTTTCCCGCATTTGCGTAGCCTAAAAGAAACCAAAGATTCCAGAGCGAATACTCACTCCCCGGACATCAACCCGCTGCGAAACATTGTTCTGATTAATCTGTTCATGCCCGGTTGAGACTTTAATTTCGACATCCACCTTGATTCCTCTGATGACGCGAGCTCGGACCCCGCCCCCAAAACTGTATAACCATGCCTCCGCTTCGACTGTGCCCTTATCAGGAATATGTTTGGCTGAAACAATGCCACGAAGGCTGAAACTTTGAGTCAAGGCATATTCGCCGGTCAGACCACCCGCAAGAATAGTTTTAGGTCGATCGTAGCCCGTCTCGGCGGTCTGAATGACAGCCAGTACCTCCGAATTGATAGAGAACTTCGAGCCAATGTAGGTCAGGGTATTCTGTAGCAATAGCCCTGTCGTTAATGCCGGGAGGTCTTTGGTATCAGCGGAAATATATCGAATGTAGGTTACGCCGCTGTGCCAGGCGAATCGCCTCTTTAAGAAGTTGACGCCACCTTTGAAGCGCACTTCATCCTCCGGGTGCCATGTATCTTTTCGGTTTTTTATCCACGTTTCATAACTCCCTCGATACTGGTAACCTGCACCGACAGCCAGTCCCAAGCCCCCAACTCTTTGCGCCCAGATCGCTTCCATACCAGCATTCAAGCCTTCTCCATAGCGAATCACATCAAAGTTTAGTAGGTCGGAATATAACGCATTGGCAACTTCATGGCTTTCTGCTGTCGAAATTGTGTTTCCTGTCGGCAATCAGAGTTTACCGTTGAGCAGCAGTCGGCTACCTGCCGAGAGAAATGAAGCACGAATCTGAGTCTCGATTAACCCGTCCAG
>JAPUIL010000577.1 GCA_027297085.1 Verrucomicrobiota bacterium
AATATGAGGTCGGCAAATGATCTGCCGTCGTAGGTGTAGCCTTCCTGGAGATTGCCACCTCCGAGATCCGCGAATGTTGGAAGTAGATCCGTAACGTCTATCAGAGCATCCGTATGAACGCCTGCCGGAACCAGTCCCGGGCTATTGACAATGAAGGGCACGCAGAGGCCGGGTTCTGTCGTTTGAGCTTTTGCTCCTCTTACCGTCCTGCCGTTCTGGTGACCTGTGATTGAAGTGTCGGTACCATTGTCGGTGGTCCATACAATGATGGTGTTATCTCGAATTTTCAGATCCTCCAAAGCCTGTACCAGTTTCCCCAATACCTTGTCGGTATAGTGAACCATGGCCTTATGTTTGTCGAGGTCTGTAGTGACATCTGTTTCGTCCGGTGTTGTTACCAAAGGAACGTGAGTCAAAACCATTGGGTAATAAAGAAACATAGGCTCGTCCTTGTGCTTTTTCATGAAATCTATTAAGAAATCGACGAACACGGTTTCACCATAGGCTCCTTCCCAGGTGCGGCTACCTTCCTTGGTGTGAATGTAAGGATCCCAGTAGCGCTCGTCGCTTGGCGGATTGTTGCCTTCGCCACCCGTCCACATGCAGTAATCGTCAAATCCGATTTCGTTCATGGCGTCCGGTTGCACACGAAAATCCGTAATCTGCCATTTGCCTGCAATGGCACATTTGTAGCCGGCTTCTTTCATGACCATTGAGATACAGGGATTTCTGTTCCAGTCGTAATGGGCTCCACCTCCCCACCGTGGCACATCCCAATGGTTCACCCAGCCATGTCGATATGGATATTGACCGGTAAGAAATGAGAGTCGGGTCGGGGTGCATTGTGGCATGACATAGGCATTGGAAAATTGCATGCCTGTTTGAGCCAATAAATCTACATTGGGTGTCTCAATGTAATCTGCACCGTAAGACGAAACCCATTCCTTGCCGAGATCGTCCACCAGGATGAACAGAATATTCGGTTTATCTGTTTGCGTATCATTCTGCTGGCGGCAGCCAGTGAAAAGAAAACCAATTAAGAATGAAACGAAAGTTAGATGGAGTAGTTTAAAAAGCTTCATTGATTAGGAAGGTAAAAGGGTCTTGGTCTTCTACTCAAGTAGAGATCGGGAATGCAACCTAGGTTGTTTATAAAACAACCCTCCCTTCACTAGAAGAAGGGAGGGTTGGATAACTGACCCCAAAGGGCAGTACTACTAGAAACAAGCTACAAACAAATTATAGATCAAAAGATGCTGTAAAAAGAACCGTTCGGGCTTCGTTGGTCGCTGCACGTGAGCGGACGTAAAACTCGTCACCTGCGTTATCAATATTGATTCCGAATGTGACAGGCTGGTCGCCGATCATGGTCGGGTAACGCGCAAATAAATCAATGGTCGTGTAACCGTCTTCTGTTACAAACCGGTTGACGATATTGCCAAATTGCTGGATCGGTCCATCTGCGAAGACTAAACCACCGCCGATCCGGAGTCCTTCCATGGGCCCTTCATCCACCGTATAGTTGGTGAAGAGCGTGAAACGGTGCGGCGTAGCACCTTCTAAACGCAGTCCCGTTGCCACTTCTCCCACGACTTTCGCATCAATCCAGCTGTAAGCGGCCACGATGCTCCAGTTTTCCATTGGATTGATGAATAACTCGAACTCGACCCCTTCGCTTTCGTCACTGGTCACGGATTGGTCCGACATAAAGGTAACGGGATTAAAGTCGTTTCGAACCACGTTGTCTTTCTGGATGTTAAACGCCGTTACCATCCCGCTGAGCTTTCCATCGAATAGGTCGATAAACTTGAATCCGATCTCGATGGCATCGCTGGTCTGTGGTCCAATAAATTCGCCTGTATCGGGATCCGTTGCGCTCTGTGGTTCGAAAGCATCGGCCACATTGGCGAAGAAGCTTACATTGGGATTGATTCGATAGACACCGCCAAGTTGGAAATTCGTGTCCCCATCATCGATCGGCGTGCCTCTTGGAGCACCACCCAAAGCGATCGTATGTTGTTTGATGTCAATTTTACGAAGGCCGGCAAGGATATTGAGGCGATCTTCCATGAAGAATATGTTGTCTGTGACGTAGAAGGTATCGATGTCCTGGAAGCTCCGATCGGTGGGGTTGCTTCGCTGGCCAAATTGTCTAATTTCCGAAGGGCTGGGAACATCATCTTCCCAGATCCGCACGCCGTTCAGGATATCATCTTTAAAGAGAAAGTCGCGGAACACTTTGCCCGTTTTTGCCTCGATAGCCCTGAGTCCAGCTGCTTCGGTGGCATTGACGGCCCGCAGACGATACGTGCCGTCTCCACCATTGATACTTTCAGATTTGCGAAATCCGATAAGCAACTGGTGTCTTACGTCGCCGGTTTCGAAGTCGATGATGTCATTTATCGTGTGAACTTCGTCACGACGGCGGTCATCATTGTACGAGTTATTGGCATTGGACTCGTCATTTTGATCGAATGTATTAAATTCGCGGAAAGTCACAAGCTGGTGCGTGTCGTAGAAATTATACTTGTATTGGATATTGTGTGTTTCGCTGAATGAGTGACGAAGGCCCAAGCTTAGGAAGTCGTTATCCGAATCGAAAATATTTCCTGCTGTGGAGGATACGTATTCCCTGGGAAGAAAGGTGTTGTTGTAGCGGGTGTTCGCTTCCCTGACGCCATCCACATTGTCATCGAAGTCTCCATCTCCGTTCAGGTCAGTTGGAATTCTTTGAAATGACCAGGTAGCTCGCTGGGTGGGAAATCCTTTCTGATTGTTATCTCCGATCAGGAAAGAACCTTCAGTTTGCTCGGAAAATTGATAGATGCCTGCTACACCAAAGAATTTTGTTTCCTGCCCATCGACCCAACGCCAACCGTCGTGGTCTTTGTATTCTCCTAGAAACCGCAAACCCAATTTTCCGTTCATGGCATGGGTGGTAATATCAAATTTTCCTCCAACGCGTCCATTGTTGCCTATATTGAATGAAACGGTTCCGCCATCTATGCCTTTAGGTGTTTTAGTAATTACATTAACCAATCCGCCAGGATCCGATTGCCCATACAAGGTATTGGGGCCTTTGACTACTTCGATGCGGTCGACCATCTGGACAGGAATATAAAGTCCGCCGGTAACCCCATCGACTAGCAAATTCCGGTTGCGAAAGCCGCGAATTGAAAATGAGGAAGGACGTGCGTTTCCTAGATTATTCCGTGTTGTTTGGGTAATGGATGAATTGTAGTCCAGTGCCTCAACGAAATCACCAATCAAACTATCTTCGAGAAATTCAGAAGTGATTACGTTGATCGACATGGGCAGATTCATCAGTGAGGTCCGCATACCCGTGCCGGAAATAGTCACTGTTGAGGAGTAGCCACCTTCTTCTTCCTCAACGGAGAATGGATTGAGTTCGTATACATCGTCTTCTTGTCCGAAGGTAGGTTGAAATGCCAAAGCCAGTAAACTGGCGCTAAAACAGAGTGTTTTATAGTAGTTATGTTTCATTGCTTATAGGTGTTTGTGAGAATTGATAGGGCGAAATTTAGGAGTTCCTATGGAGAACCTTGGGAGATTGACGGTTCGTGACTAAAAAACAAGGACTAAGCTAGGTGGGTATTTGGATTTAGTAAACTGCGTTTGGGCTTAATCAGTTAAGTTACCTGTTTATCGGTAAAATCTAAGGCGAATAAAGTTGATGTTCGTTTACTAAAGCCGGACAACCAGTCCGGGTCCTGTTTTTAAGTTCAAGTGGTGTATTGAAGGTATTTGCTCATTGAAGTCGAGCGTGGATGTTGACAAACGGAATCCAAAACTTGGGTTTGCTTAAATGTTTAAATGACTGGAGTAGCGCAATGCGTTAATGGAAACGGTGACGATAAAATTATGACACGAGCTCTCTTGGGAAAAAATGAATTAATCCATTCTGTTGGCTTGCCACTGCCTAAATCTAAAATCATTGAATCGCTTTTAGTTCTGCCAGAACGGAATCCTTCCAACGCGTAAGCTCAGTCTTCATTGTTTGGGTTATTGCAGGTAGGTCCTCAGTGAGATCCTTTTTTTCAGCAGAATCCTTTATAATGTCGTAGAGCTGATCACCTTGGGGCGTTGATATCAGCTTATAGCGAGCTCTCATCCACACCGACTCTTTGGCATCTTTATTTAGGAAACCAATGGGTTTTGTCCGCTCTGAAGCTGTTCCTTCAATAAACGGCCATAGGCTGACTCCATCGTAAACACGATCATCGGGAAGAGGAATACCTAGGCTGCTTAGAATAGTCGGGAAGTAGTCTGATGTAACACAGGGATCGGACACCGTAAGTGGCTTTTTCACTTTATCCGGCCAGACCATCAAACCGGGAACCCGGATACCGCCTTCCTGGATCGACAATTTGAAACCCGAAAGGTGACCTGGAGAACCTACGTGCCTGGGGGACCCCTGGCGAGCGGGTCCGTTGTCGGAACAAAACCAGAGCATGGTATTATCCGCGACTCCCAGTTTTGTAAGCTCGGCTCGTAGTCTACCAACTTGCTCGTCCATCGCCGTAACACAGGCATAGTAATGTTGTGTGTCTTCCGGGTGGTTCTTGTACATGGCACGGTATTTAACTCCTCCCACCACGGGTGAATGCGGTGTGTGAAACCAAATGACCGCAAAAAAGGGTGTATCTTTTCTGACGGCATTTTGGATAAATGGCAGAGCCCTATCCATAATCACGCGAGAATCGTCGCCGTTTGTGTTCTCGGTTTCTTGCTGACCTTCACCGACAAAGTAGTCGTTGCCATACTCTGTTCCCTTAGCCTCGATGACTTTGATATCGGCTTTCTCTTTATCCGTGATGGGTCCTGGATGAATAAGCGGATCCCAAGTGGGGACTTTCGACTCCGTAACAAAACAGACATCCACATCACGTTCCCAAGGTGGACAATAGTAGCGCACCGGATCCTCTTCGAAAAACCCCCAGCGCGACTGGTCACCTTTTTCGCGAGACAAGGTTCCCAAATGCCATTTCCCGAAATGCCCTGTAGTATAACCCGCTTTCTTGACCACAGTTGAGATGGGGATTTCCGTCGCTTCAAGTCTTCCCTTCATCGCATAGGTAATCCCAAAGCGGTAAGGATTCCGGCCCGTATAACAACTGCCGCGGGTTGGAGAACACATGGCCGCCGCAGAATAAAACCGAGTAAAGGTAACCCCTTCGGCACTCATCCGGTCCAGATTGGGCGTATTCAAATAAGGATGACCGTTGTAACCTGTATCTCCCCAGCCCAGGTCATCGGCCATCATCAGAATGATGTTTGGTCGACTCGAGTTTGTTTGAGCGAGAAGGTCGATCGTTCCAATCAGAAGGGCGAGAAATGAAAGTGAAGTTGGAAGAAATATTTTAGGACTCATGGTTTGAGAATGGTGATATATAAGTGGATACCGAGAAGATGTCGGTCAGGTAATCAATCTAATCAATATTAAGAAAAAGTCGTCTGTAGCCTGTTCGGCGGCATATAGTCATTTAGATCGTATCGGTAGGGCAACAGCCTCCGGCTGTGCCGCGTTTATTGGTGTTCGGCGGCATCGCGAGGACGCGATTGCCCTACCCAATACAGGTCGTGAAGGTAGGGCAGCTGCGTCCCGCAGCGCCGTTTTGTAAGATCATAAAACATAATCAAACTTTTTAAATACATCTATTTAAAAACAAAGCCCTCCCCGCGGAATCCGCGAAGAGGGTTCTGACAAACTACTAAACTACTGATAAACTATAAATCAAACGACGCTGAGAATAGAATTTGACGCTCAGGGCTGAGCGCTCCCCTGCCACGAATGAAGAGCTCGTCGAACACGTTGTCGATATTGAGACCAAAGGTTACGTTTTGATCACCAATCATGGTTGGGTAACGAAGAAAGAAATCGACAAGTGTAAAACCGTCTTCCGCAACCAGGATATTCTGTGGAGTTCCGAATTGTGGGATGGGGCCATCTGCCCATGTAACCCCGCCACCGATCCGAAGCCCTTCCATAGGTCCGTCGGAGAATGTATAGTTATTAAAGAAAGAAACCCGGTGCGGTGCGGCGCCTTCCAAACGGAGTCCCTCCAGTTCCGGTGAAATAGCACCTGCCACTACCGCGTCGAGGTAGGTGTAGGCGAACACGATATTCCAGTTCTCCGCGGGTGATGCAAATAATTCCAACTCAAAGCCTTTTGCTTCATCACTGGTGATCGCCACATCGCTCATAAAGGTTACGGGATTGAAGTCACCTCTCACGACATTTGCTTTTTCGATCTGGAACAACGTAGCCGATCCAGCCAAACGGCCATCCCAGAGGTCGGTGAACTTTACTCCCAATTCGATCGCATCACTGGTTTGCGGAGCGTAGAAGTCTCCTGTATCTGGGTCGATACGGGTATTCGGTTCAAATGCTTCGGCCAGATTCAGGTAGACACTTACATTGGGATTTACACGGTAGACTCCGCCAAGTTGAAAGCTGGTGTCGCTTTCGTCTATACTCGTGCCCACAGGAGCTCCTCCTAAGGCAATCGTATGTTGTTTGATTTGGATATGACGGATTCCTGCCAGAATGTTCAGACGATCCTCCATGAAATAGATGTTATCCGTCGCGTAGTAGGTATCAATGTCCTGGAAGCTGCGGTCTGTTTGGCTCGTACGAAGACCAAATTGTCTAATTTGTGTCTCGTTTGGGGCACGCTCATCCCAGATAGGTGTACCAGCCAATACTTCGTCCATAAATAGAAAACGCCGGAATGTAAATCCGGTCTGCGCCTCAAGGTCATCCAGAATAGCAGCCTCGTTGGCTCTGGTAGCTCGCAAGCGGTGAGAAAAACCCCTATTGATAGATTCTGATTTACGAAGTCCGAGAAGCAGTTGGTGTCTCACATCCCCGGTTTCGAAGTTTATGATATCATTTAGTGTGTGAACTTCGTCACGAACCCTTTGATCATTAATCGTGTAATTGGCATCGGATCTGCCATCAGATGCTCTGAATGTATTGAATGCGCGAAAACTTACGACGGTGTGGGTGTCATGAAAATTATATTTGTACTGTAAGTTGTGATCTTCGGTGATTGCTACTCGGAAACCCAAACTCAGGAAATCCTGATCCAGCTCATGAAAGTTATCCTGAGTCATGGTAGTAAAGTTTCTGGGAACAAAGGTAGCGTTGTAGCGAGCCGTTGATTCGCGGATCTGTCTTACGGTGTCGTCGAAATCCCCATCACCATTTAAGTCAGTCGGGATTTGCCAGAATCCGAACGTGGATCTTTGAACGGGAACCTGGTCCAGCGTGTTATCTGATATTAAGAAAAGGAGTTCAGAGTTATCTGTGAGCTGATAGTTACCGGACACTCCAAAAAATTTGGATAGCCTGCCATCTCTTGCAAACGTGCCATCAAACTCCTTGTAATCGCCCAGAAACCGCAAGCCCAGTTTGCCATTCATGGCATGCGTAGTCAAATCGAATTGGCCTTGATACCAACCGTTGTCACCTATCTTGACCGTCGCTCTTCCGCCGTCTTCTCCTCTGGGGGTCTTTGTTATGATGTTGATCAATCCACCCGGATCGGATTGGCCATACAAGGTGTTGGGACCCTTGACCACCTCGATCCGGTCGATCATTTGAGTGGGAATAAAGATGCCTCCCGTTACCCCGTCGACTAACGTGTTGCGGCTGCGGAAACCGCGTATCGAAAAGACGGACGGGCGGGCGTTGTTGCCACCTATGCGGCCCGATTGAGTTATCGATGTATTGTAGTCGAGGGCTTCGTAGAAATCACCTATAAGACTATCTTCGAGGAATTCCGAGGTGATGACATTGATGGACATTGGCACATTCATCAACGAGGTCCTCATCGCCGTTCCGGAGATAGTGGTGGTTGCCATATAGCCCTCTGCATCATCCTCCACGGTGTAGGGGTTAAGTTGGTATACGTCGTCGTCCTCTTGTCCGAGGATCGGTTGTAGTCCTAGAGCCAGTAAGCTGGCGCCAAAGCAGAATGTTTTATAAGTGTTTTGTTTCATAGTTTATTGGATTGAGAAACGGTTAGGTTGGAGCGGCTGTGGTCCTGTCCGAACGCCCCCTAGGGTTGATAGGTATAACTTCCTGAACTTAAAACTGAACGGAGTTTAGTACCGTATTTTGCTTCTGTAAACTCAGTAATGATTTAATCAGTAAAGTTCACGATAATGCTGACCAATTTACAGTTCTGTTAGTGGTATAGGTAGCTTCCGAACACATCTTAGCTAATCCGTAAGTTGTCAGGGTATCTGAAAAAAAATACATTATCCGACAGATGACTTTCCTTTATTACCCGTGATTAACTCATGAATTCGAGAACAAATCCGCGTAGATAGTTGGTTTTACTTAAATGTTTAAATGACATCGAGCGCGTAATGCTTTTTCAGATCGGCTAATCAGAGAATGACAAAAATTGGCCTAATTCTTCTTTCAAGCCGTCTGTTGTGAAAAAATACAATTTGCTGATAATAACACCTGACCAGTTGCGATCTGATTATCTGGGATGTTACGGCCATTCATCTATTGGTACTTCCCATATTGATCAATTGGCCGATGAGGGTGTGCAGTTTGATAATTGTTATTGCCAATCTCCACTATGCGCACCGAGCCGGGTGAGTTTCGCCACTAGCACTTATGTGGGAGAGCATGGATGTCGTAACTATTGGTCTACCATTGATTCCCATGTGCCCAACCTGGTTACCTCATTGAAAGACTCTGGTTATACGACCGGCATGTTTGGAAAAAATCATCTATTTACCTATGACAAGTTAGATGAAGTCTGGGATACCTGTCATGAAGTTTGTTTAGGCAATTATGATGATCATCCAGACTATGATAATGCATTCAGTTCTTTCGAAATGGAGAAAGACCACGAATACAATATCACAGGTATGCTTACCGATGAAGCCATGGAGTTTATGAAACAAGCGGATGGGACATTTCTTACCTGGATAAATTACCAGGATCCGCATCCTGCTTTTACCTGTCCGGCTCCCTACAAGGATATGTTTAATCCGGACGAAATTGAGCTGCCCGAATCTTTCCGAAACTTCGACAAGGATCGTCAACCGGTGCGGAACGAAGTCTGGCGGAATCATTCCCAGATGGAAGAATGCTCTGAAGAGGATATGCGAAAGGCTATTGCAACCTATATGGGGCAGATTCGGTACGTAGACGATAGTGTTGGCAGGCTCATGAAATTTCTTGAAACCAAGGGATTGGCTGAGAACACCGTTGTGTTATTCTTCTCAGACCACGGCGAATTACTCGGGGATCATGGAATGACTCACAAAATACCGGCCTTTTATGAGAGTCTGGTGAGGATTCCAGCCATCATCCGGCATCCCGAGAGGAACTGGGCTGGAAGAAAATTTTCAGGACTCACCGAAGAAGTTGATTTGGTACCGACACTCTTTGAAATTATGGGTGTGAAAAAACCACCCACGATGGTGGGCAGATCCTGGTTGCAAGCCTTGGATTCGGGTGATCAAACAGGTAGAGAGTCAATCCTCTGCGAAGCCGGTGGCGGTGCTCCAACCGTCAAAGAACCGATAGAGGACCTCAAGCTAAAGGCGCCACAACTTCCTACGAGTCTCGGGCCTGGAGCTATGATAAGGAAAGGGGACTGGAAACTTAGTATTTATGAAGATGATCGTTGCGAATTGTATAATTTGAAGGAGGATCCCGGTGAGAACCGCAACCTGTATGGAAACGATGAATACCGGTCCATAAAAGCGGAATTAACCCTGGATTTGATGAAACGATTGCTTGGTGTAAAGGTCAGAAATGTTGGAATAAATTGGCCTTATAAAGAATATTCGGTTGATGTTAGATTTGAACCGCTACTAAAAAATCACGAGGATCCTGCTGATATAACCCGATTGAAGAAAATAATTTCAAAATCGGCCGCTGGATAATTCTATTTCATGAACTCTCAAAAAGCTACCCCACCAAAACTGAATCCGTTCACCGTTCTTCTGCTTCCGGGATTTTGCTGTGTCTTGATGTATTTAAACCCAAGTGTTTCAAAAAATCGAGATGTGATGAAGAGCAAGGCGCAGTCTGCAAGCAAGCGCGGGAGCGTAGAAA
>JAPUIL010000578.1 GCA_027297085.1 Verrucomicrobiota bacterium
TTTGTTCAGTGGTGATAAACTTTTCGCATACGGAAGGATCCTCTTCCCCATAAGGTTCGAAGTTCCTCCCCATAAACGCCCATGGTGAAGCGGTATAGCAGGGCCTACACCTTCGAGGATGCCGCCAGCAAATATAAAGCCATCGTGTAGCCAATGGGGTGCCCTGCCCAGACGAAACAACTTATAGTTTGAGGACGGCAGCCAGGCCGAAGGCTGTTCGTCAGGGGTCGTCCTACAAGTTTACTTCGAATCCGGCTCGACTGGCGTCTTCGACGAGCTGGCCAAGTCGCTCCATCGACAGGCGTGCGTCTTCCAAAGACACGTGTGGCTTAAGCCGGTGCAATTCCCGGGCCCTGCTCTCTACGTCACCGAAGCCGCCACTTTCTTTCGTTACGTATAAAGCGGTGGCGAGCCGCTCCAGGGAGATGACGTCATCATTCGACAGCTTGTTAGCAACAAAACAGAGCTCGTTCTCGTATTCCTTGATGGTTCTCGGGAATCGGCGCAAGACGTTTGCTGCCCGGCTAGTAACTCCAAGAGATGGGCCATAAGGGATCTGCGATTCCAATTCGAGGAATCCCGTGGCGGTCATTCCCGCTATGTCATCGTGCAATTCGAAAGAGTATGGGCCGTATCTATACAGAATGAACCCGTAGTCTGTGGGTACACCCAACAAAGTGTCCAGCAAATAAAGGCTTTTCTGCACGTGGGTCTCACCAGACCAACTACCGGCTTCCCGCATTCGTTTGATGAGCTCTGCCACCACTGCATGTCGACGCACTCCAGCCAATTTGCTCATGCTTCCTCCCCTTCAACAGGTGCTTTGGTCAACAAGTTTAGTTTTTCCCCGGCAAGCCACTGACGCGCCTCGTCCCGAAAACTTGGGTCGATAAAGACGAAATCAATCGCCGATGCAGGGATTCCCGATAAAGTCTTTGACTCCGAGAGAGCGGATACGACCTCGTCGTTCCGATTTAGCACGGGGAAATCAATTACTCCACCAGCGGACCCATGGTAGCTATCATGGCGAACATACTGGTCACCATATTTTTCTCGGAGCGCCTCATACAAGACTAGGCCCGGCTGCGGGTGGATGTCCAAGTCAGCTGAACTAAGCGAATATACAACTTTATAATGAGAACGTTCAAAAATACGCTTCGCTGCTTCGTGGGAAGGACTTTCAGCATCAGCCCACGCTTGCTGAATGCTGTGAAGGACCTCGAAATCGTTGTGACTGAGGTGCTCATTTACATCAGTAGGGAATTGTCCTCCCGGAAGCCAAGACGTCAAAAATTCTTTCAAATGTAAATCGTAAACGCGACGAATCGGGTGAAGATATACCTGTTGAAACATGAAATATCGGGCAAGCAGCAAAGCCTCAGCAGAATGAAGTCCACCGTGCTCCATCCCTAAACTGGGTTCTTCCGAATTGAGGCTAGGAAGAATACGAAGGGTATCAATTAGACGAAAATGATCAAATTTTCCATAAGCGACCCCGGCGTGATGGGAGTCTCGTAAAAGATAGTCCATCCTATCCACCCCGAAAGCATCGCCGACAACAATTTCGGACAGTAAATTCTCCCACGTAGTAAAAGTATCTTGAGTGTATTCCTTTGGCCCAACCGCAAGTTTGGCGATGTGATCGGACCGAAGAGGCGGTATCATCGACCGCCATATCTCTTCCATCTCTGGGCATCGGATTATTTCTACGGATAGAGTCTCGTGTGTCCAGCCATTAGGAAGTAATTCGTGTTCGGCAGCATGAGAGAATGGTAGGTGGCCAATGTCGTGACACAATGCTGCCATCCTGAGAACCTTTCTCCAATATGGCAGTGCATCGGCCTGAGACAGTTCGGGGACAAGTCTCCGAACACCATCCCCAATGGCCTGTTGGCTCGTAACGACATCAAAAACCTTGGCAGCCAACTCCATCACTCCTAGAGAGTGCTCAAACCTCTTATGAGTAGCACCAGGGTAAACAAGGTAAGACAGAGCAAGCTGATGGATACTTCGCAGTCTTTGGAACGGACGTGAATCTAGGACTTTCCTTTCGTAGCTGTCCAAGTATACAAATACGTGAATTGGGTCACGTATTTCGTGATAATATTTTTGCATGGGCGACTCAACCCGGGTTCACGGAAACTCTAGAACTTGACAGTAAATCCGTCAACGGTAGTCTGACACTAAACTGGCCAGCGCGCCAGCTATTCATCCGGTCAAAGTTGGTTAGAGGATTATTATCTGACTCCCACGGCTTAAGCGAGCTAGACATCCCCGAGCTAGGCCGATGGTCCATCACCGCCATGGTGAAGCGGTACAGCCGGGCCTACACCTTCGAGGACGCCGCCAGCAGGTACAAAGCCATTGTGTAGCTCCACTTCAGTGTTGATGTTGGGACCCCTTTCCCTAGACCTGCCGTGGTCCGAATTTTAGTCCCGGTCGTTAAACTGCCTGCCGGCGATGTGGGGCAGTTCCGCTGGAACAGATTTACTTAACCCTCAATGAACATGCAAACAACCACTCCCAAGAGGGGCTAGCACCGGGTTTAATATCTGCAGCGAGTTGGCCAGCCCAATAGGAAGCACACCACTCCATAATTTTGTCAGTAGTTGCACCTGCGTCACCCATCCACGTCAACCACAACATATCAAGTTTAGCCTTTGGCGCGTTCGGGTCCACTGGAACTACTGGAAGGACAAACTCGTTCTGTTCAGCAAAATTAATGGCCTGGTCACGCCCCTCAAAAGCAAAAGTGCACGCAAATCTGGAAACGGCGACGGTTGTCTTCTCTCTGCGCCATACCTCCAGAAGATGCTCGCGAAAAAAGAACGGATGGTCTCCACCCTGCTTTAAAACCGTCTCTCCCCATCGCCCAGATTGAATCAGAGTACCGGAGGGTAGACGCTCCTCACGGACGTGATAAAGTTGGTTCACATGGCCCCCTGATGTGGTTACTATTGGCTCTATGCTAGCCTCTATGGTATCTGATATAAAGGGCGACTAAAAGTCGTTAGTTTCCCCCTCACTACAAATTTATGACTCACCTGAACCATCCGAGAATGGGGGTGGGCGTTGGGAAAGCGGCTGACGGCAGCATTGTCGTGGTCCTGGCAATGTGTTCTTAATCCAACGGGACT
>JAPUIL010000579.1 GCA_027297085.1 Verrucomicrobiota bacterium
CGGTGATTTCACCGAGACGCCGATTTCGGAGGTGACTGGAGAGACCACGATCTCCACCCTGACTTTCGAAGATGCCACGAACGGAGCCTTCGTCACCGATGGCGTCCGGCCCGGCATGCAGCTCCGTATCAAGAGCGGCGCGGACATTGGATTCTTCGAGGTGGCCTCTGTCGAGACCGAAGCCTCGTTGACGGTCAAAGCCACCCCGGAAACAACCTTCACGGGATTCGCGGCCACCGCATCCGGCCTTACCTATTTCCTGACCGCAGACTTCACCACGTTCAAGGACTCAGGCGTCGATTTCTTCGCTAAGAACGTGATCCCTGGCCGCAACACAATCATCAAGTTCGACCAGCCCGATGGCACCGCGCGGACCTTCATCGTTGAGGCCGTCGATGACAAAGATACCCTGCGCCTGAATGCCGAGTTCCTTTCCGATATTGGAACCGGTGACAGCGCCGTGGGAACGGGCGATTTCACCGACTCCGGCAGCACGGATTTCGGAGCCGCCGGTGTTAAGGTCGGTTGGAAGCTGATCATCGAAGCTGGTGCCGATGCTGGCACATTCGATATTACTGCTGTCGTGGGCATCACGATCACGGTCAACACAACCTTCGCGGGCGCGACTGGCCAAGATTATCGTGTCAGCCAAACCCTCACCGCCGAGACGGGCCTCAAGTATTCCATTGAGGAAACAAAGTTCGACCGTACAGGAACGATCCTGATTTCATGGGACGGCGTCCGAATCGACAACGTCGATAAACTGGTGACGATGCAGACGACCGATGATCTTCTGGCCAAACTTGGTCCTGCGGTGCCGGAAAATCCGCTGGCGTTTGCTGCCTTCTGGGCCCTCCAGAACACGGATACGACGGTCGTCGCGACTGCCGTAGCGGCGGATAGTGTCTTGAACTGGTCGCAGGCTCTGGATTTCCTGGAGACGGAAGAGGTTTACGCGCTCATTCCTCTGACCCAGGATCTGGCGACTCAGCAACTCTTTGACGCTCACGTGACGAGTCAATCGAGCCTGGAAGGAAAGCACGAGCGCAAGGTCTTTATCAACCGGAAACTATTCGTCTTCACGACGAGGACCACTGAACTATCTCCGGATGCTGGTGCGACAATCACCGATAGCACGTCGCCCACGCTGGATACTTTCGTAGATGCCGGAGCGGATTTCGTCACCGATGGAGTCGTTACGGGCGACGAAATTACCTTCAGTTTCGTTGATGGCGACGGAATTACCCAGACCGGCGAGACTCGAATCAGCACCCGTGACAGCGCAACGGCGCTGACGCTTCTCAATGGGTTGAGCGCAGCGTTCATCATTGGTTGGAATGCTGCAACTGATCCAGACCGCAGTTATGTCATCATTTCTCCGCCTCTCGACAAGTTCGACCAGGCCGAAAACATCGCCGACTTCTCGCGTGGTTTCGCGAACCGGCGTGTGACTAATGTCTGGCCGGATCTGGTGGAGTTCACTTACACCGATGATTCTGAGAAGACGGACTTCAAGACGCAGGACGAACTGGATGGAGTGGGAACTGCGCTCCAGACAGGCAACGTGACCCGAGTCGTGGACGGATTCCACCTGGCAGCCGCCATCGGCGGTCAGGTGGCCGGAGAGGAGTCCGAACAGCCGTTCACCAACCTCAATATCGTTGGCCCTGTCGGTTTGCGGAACTCCAACAAGTACTTCACGGATACCCAGCTCGACATTATCGCTACGGGCGGAACCTATATTGTCATTCAGGAAATTGACAATGGACCGACGTTTAGCCGCCATCAGTTGTCCACCGACATTTCGCTGATCGAGAAGCGTGAACTGTCGATTACAAAAAATGTGGATTTCATTGCGAAATTCACCCGGAATCAACTCCGGCCCTACATCGGGTCGTTCAACATCACCAATATCTACCTGGAACAGCTTCGGAGCGTGGTTACAGCGATCCTGGCATCACTCAAGTCGGATAGTAAGATCATCAGCGGATCGATTGTGAAGTTGGAGCAGAGCACGACGGAATCAGACACTGTGATTCTCGAGATCGACATTTTGGTTCCGTTCCCGGCCAATTTCATCCGGGTGACCTTGTTCATCTAGAGCTAACGAAAAGGAAGGATAACCTATCATGGGTGAGACCAAGATCCAGGCGTCCACCAGCCTGAACGAATGGAGGTTCTTCGACCGACACGTGTCGTCGGAGCTAACGGGTGGACAATTCATCAGTGCCGCGACTATTTTGGTTGCGGCTGGACCCCCACTTCTGGCTGACTTCGCCACAGGCGGAACTGCTGCCGATGAAGATGCGGCCAAACAAATCGCATTCCCGATTGGAATTATCGAGAACTTCGGACTGTCCCAAAATAGGCAGCTCCAGAGAATGTTCGAGATAGGGTCGAAGAGATCCTATTTCATTCCGGGACGAACCATCGGATCGCTATCTTTGGGTCGTGTACTGTTCTTTGGGCCGTCGCTCCTGCGCGTCCTATATGCTTATTATCCTCTCAAAGCGCTCAATGCCGCCGTAGGCCCAACAGGAACTGTTGCCCATAAACTGGGATCAGGCAAGGGAGGCAAAGGCGACGTTGAGCGGTCTCTCGGGAAAAGAACACCAGACATTCTCGACATTCCTGGTTTTGGTTTGCAGGATGTTAAAGACGGCGAGAATGCTGACCTCTGGATGAACCTGGCTTCGGACCTGTTCGATCACCCGTTTGGCCTCCTGATTTATCTGCGCGATGCCCAGAATGACTCCTACGGAGGCTTCTACCTGGAGGACACGAACTTACAGGCTCACCAGTTCAACGTGAACGCTTCGTCTGTTCTGGTAGCCGAGGGAACTTCTTGTCAGTACGACAAGTTGATCCCTGTCAATATCACGTTGAAGTAAGCCGTTGTAGGGTCAACTACCTTCGGGTGGTGCCCTTCTTCGCCGAGGTGGCCCTTTCGCCGGGGCCACCTCTTTTTTTTATGGGTAAAAAAATGGCGTGCGAGGATGGACTCCAACCATCGACCTCCCACATCCACGCGCGCGCACGTATTGGATGCAGGTGCTCTATGAGGATACTGAGCTACTCGCACATATGAAAAATTGGTGTGCGGGGATGGAGTCGAACCATCTTCTCCCGGTGACTGCCGAAGCAATCAATCGAGCACTCTGACGTTGAGCTACCCGCACATAGGATGTTTACTGCTGGTATTCTTATACCGGATTTTAGAGAAATGCGGAACCTTTTTCTTTCGGAAATCCATACCAATCTGAGACCCAGCTGACCCGGTCGTTGCCGTTTTCATCCACAGCCGAAAGGAGATCGGAAGTGAATCCGCCTGCGCTCCCGAAGCCTTCTGGGGCTTTCGAGTGGTCCCATACAGCATCGTGGTGATCCCCGATGGCCTCTTCAGCTAGGATCAGAATCTTCTCCACTTCTTCTTCTGTTGATCCATCGAGCATCAGCGTTGCTTCGTATTCCTGGCCGTGGCTATTTCCTTCGAGGAATTTGATGATGATCATAATGCAACTCCTTATGGCTAGAAAAACCGCTCGGGTTACAGCCCGGCGATTCTTCCAATCAGGTAGATAATGAGAAGAAATATCATGTTGAATCTCCCAGATCTATTATTATTCCTTACTATTCTTATACCTGATTTTATCGTCTTTTTACTGTGTACCAACCACGACGTTCGACGAATTCCCCCGTGACCTTGTCCCATGTGGCTTCACACCAAATGTAATTTCCCGGCTCTTCCATCAGGAATCTTTCCTTGAAGACTCCAGGAGGCCCTTCCATTATGCCGAGCGACGTGCCCTTCGGGCAGACAGGAAGTCCGTTCTGTGGTGGACTAGACAATCCCAGTAGGTGCCACTTCGAGCAGCACTTCTTGTACTTTTTCCCGCTGCCACAAGTGCAGGGTCCGTTGCGCGCGGGTGCCATGGTCAGAGTATCTGAATCATTTTGACGGAGTAGAAGTAGATTTCATTAAACACGCATGTGGAGTTATATATCGGGAAGTGGCGAGGTTCGATGGGTCCGACCAGGTATTGAACGAGCTTTTTAGGAAGAAGCATTCGGATTTCTCCTCGGGTACTTTCCACGGGACTTATGATTACCCACCTGCTCCATCTTGACGGAGTAGAAGTTTACTTCATACATGAGTAATACAGCTTCCTGGGGGGTGAGGCAACCAAGTTCTCTCTTGGTCATATAGTGAAATTCCCTAAGGTTCATCCATCCACTCCCTCACGTAGGTTTCGACTGCTTTTATCAGGACAGCGTAGAAATTTATGGTGTGCAGCATCCCTTCCTGTTCTTTCCGCATCTCGTCAAACACCGGCCCTTCCAGGTAGACGTATCTGCTAGTATGCATTCGTTTACTCCTTCAACAAGGCGACGTAGAAATTGATTTTGTACATGACAAACTGGACGGGTCTGATTTCCCATGAGAACTTGTATCCGAATCTCAGGTAGACAGTCATACCAGTGGCACCTCCACGCGACACTCATCCATCAGTACCGAATAGAATTGAAACCTATACGGTATAGCTAGAAGCCTGAACTTTTTCGTCATCATAACCTCTGTCATCTTAACATGTTTCGTAGGCTTTAATGGCGAATGTTCTACGTGCGATTGGAGTATTTTGCCGAGTATCTCTTGTTTCATTTAGCAATCCTCCTGGTCATCTATTCGGTTCAGAGTTATGGTTCCATCGTCTCCTATGGTGTCCTCGTCTGATTGGTCAGTATCCCTGCACACTTGGTCCCACCCATAGGACATTGGGCCGACAGCCATGTCGATGCAGTGCCAGTCGCCATTTTTAAGCTGGAGCCAATCGACCGACCACGGTCCTTCGAATTCTTGCGAGACCTTGAATGTTTCGTCCCGCAGATACGATTCATCGGAAGAGGAGAGGTTATTCATTTCCTTAAGTTTCTCTCGCCAATCGACCGGTTTGTGGAGGGCATCCTCAAAAGCGTCTTCCGGCCAGTAGGGAATTTGTCCGATGATCTTTCCTTTGTCTATGAAGAATCGACGCTCCCTGGTGATCGGCATGTTTCCGAATGCATGGAAATATGGGCCGGTTTCCAGAAGTTCGCGAACCACCCATACATCGTGAGGGAGACCCATTATATCTGCAAGGCAACTCCATTCCACAAGTTCAGTGACATGCTTGGGAATATCCTCTTTCGATTTAAGGAAACAGGTGTCCTCCCAGTGGTGTTTCGCGCTCCCTTGCCCAGTCCTGAGGAAACATGGATAGCCAACTGTGGTCGCAAAATCATCCAGGGTCGCGTAGAAGGATTCGGCTCCAGGGACTGCCTCACCGTCAAGGAAATTCATCAGCGGTAGATCCGTTCTCGTGATCAGCGTCTTGGGTGTGTTTACTCCCGTCTTTTCGAGCTTCGGATACCAGCGGCTTAGGCAGTTGACATTACGATCTTCCATTATTTCTCCCTATCTCATCCGACTCTTGAGAGTCTCGAGTATTATTTTGTGTATGGTAACTGGCATCCGGAAATGGTAAAAGCCCAGTTCCCAGGTGCTGAATGAAATAAGTGTTACTATTCTCCCCACCATCGGGTAATTTGTGATTGATCTCGTTTCGCAGTACTGCGTCTTACGATCCCGCCAAAAATCCTCATCAGAGTTCATCATTTGTCAGCCTCGCTACGGTGGCACCGTAAGCCATGGAGGACAATCTAATCACCGCTTCCCCGAGTTTCACCTCTGCAACTATAATTTCTGGAATTGCTATTCGTCTCATCTCATATTTGATGCTGTAGGGCCCGAGTCGCATGGCACAGGCGGGAGGGACTCGGTGGTATCCGATTTTTGGGAACATGACCTTGAACGCGATTCCTGGGTGCAGGGTGATTTGTCTGGGTTGGCTCATGAGGTCCATTGTACCTTGCTAATCAACTTGATGATCTTCCTCGTGCTGAGCGGATCTCCTGGAGGCCCCCATCTCCAGCCGAGCCCTTGGCATGCAACCCGGTAGATCCCAAATTCAAATATCGGCCCAATATAAACCAGCATGCCCTCGTTGTACACGATGAGGCTCGTGTGCTTTGGATACACCATACGGAACATCGTTTTTACCTCCATTCGACCTCCATCCTCAACTTGACACTGTGCATCTCTGGAGATCTCCAACGCCAGGTTGCGCCCAAACAGAAAATGCCGTAGTGCCCAAATGAAAGTATCCTGCCAACGTAAACCAATTGGAAATGATTATATATCGTGAACTTGGTGCGACGAGGATAGGTCTTACAGAAAGATCCGAACCAATATGGTCGATGGTGCAGGGTCTTGATCATCACGC
>JAPUIL010000058.1 GCA_027297085.1 Verrucomicrobiota bacterium
TGGAACGAGCTACCCGCATGCTTGCGAACCCCGAAATTCCCATAAAAGAAATCGCCTACACTTGCGGCTTCGGCAGCCCCAAACTTATGAACTACAATTTCCTGCGGTTTCGCGATCGAGACGCCTAGCCAACTACGCAAACAGATCCCGAAGACGCAGTAGGCTCCCGTGCGATCACAGATAGCAACTCACGATCCACCACCTGCTTGAGTGAGAATCTGGGTTCGGGAATTATGGAATTCTCATCGATGTGCCCCCGTCTTTTCTCAAGAGGAAAACAACCATAAGCCATCAGACCTTTCTGGCACCGTCTGTGAAAACTCCATTATCCAGACCCTTGATCACTCCCTTACCTTCGAAGCCAAAGACACCATAACTAAAATGCACCCGAGCAGAAGGATTAACTTGTTTCTATTTTATAAAGAATGCCTGATAAATAGCATCCGTCTTTCCGGATCGACGCAGGTTGAAACTTATCTAAAAACGGATGGCAATCTCCTTCATCTACAAGTTACCGATAATGGTTGTGGATTTCCTAAGCGAGGTGAACGACGAAACACGGAAAGTAGGCTCAAAAGGCGAGGTTTACGAAAACGCGAAACCGCTTTAAGCCAGACATGACATCTTTATGTCTTGATAATTGCATCAAGATGTGTTCTTATTGGTTACCATGAGAACAACGGTCACATTGGATGACGCTCTGGAAGATCGACTCCGGAAATATGCGAGCGATCACTCCATTAAGTTTAAAAAGGCCTTAAACGATGTTATTAGAAAAGGCTTGGACCAAACTGAGGTTGCAGAATCCGCTACGCCATACAGAACCAATCCCAAAAAAGTAGGACTTCGAAAAGGACTTAACTACGACAACGTTCATGAGCTAATAGAACAGGTAGAAGGACCTAGTCACAAATGATCTTGGTCGATGCCAACCTTCTTTTTTACGCGGAAGATTCCCTCTCTTCCAAGCACACGCAGGCAAAAGAGTGGTTCGACTCAAAGCTTTCTGGTACAGAACCCGTAGGACTCGCATGGATCTCCTGCTTGGCATACATTCGGATATTCACAAATTCAAGAGCGGTCAGCGCTCCTCTGAGTATCCGTGAAGCCACGGATGTAGTGGACAGATGGTTGCAGCAACCTGTTGTCCAAATAGTTAATCCCTCAAATCGATTTTGGCCGATATTCCAAAAGCTTCTCAATGAAGGCCAAGCGGTTGCGAATCTGTCATCCGATGCCTACCTCGCTGCGTTAGCCATTGAACACGATTGCCACCTCTGCTCAACGGATGCAGATTTCTCCCGGTTTCCCGGCCTGCGGTGGATCAATCCACTGAGGTAAGTCTAAAGGAACGATTGAGCTTTATTACCTATAGCAAATTCTCTCGGCTCAATTTCAAGGATCAGCATTGCATCAGAACTTAAAGAGTCAGATTCTTTCGGCCATCTCTTCTTCGACAACACCTACCCTATGAGCTTCAACAACAAACCCACGAACGTTCGCTGGTTGGTTCTTGGTCTGGCATCGCTTACTTCCTTTATGCTGTATCTGCACCGATATACCTGGGCGGTGATTCGACCTGAATTGGAGAGAGAGTATGGATTTTCCAATACGGAGTTGGAACAGATATTCACACTATTTAACTTCACCTACGCTATCGGTCAAATTCCGGGTGGTATTGTGTGCGACTTATTCGGCGCTCATATGTTTCTGGGATCCATCATTTTTCTTTGGTCTGCTAGTCTGATTCTTTTTGCGCTGGTTGGCACGTTCTGGGCATTCGGTGGTATTAGACTTGTTTTCGGAGCAGCACAAGCGGGAGCCTATCCGAGCCTGAGTAACGTGACGCGAAACTGGTTCGCGCCTTCGAGCAGAACTACGGTTCAAGGTTTTATCGCAAGCACATCGGGTCGAGCCGGCGGCGCTTTGGCCCCTATCATTATGGCTACGCTTTTGATGGGTTACTACGGATTCACCTGGCAAGTAGCTCTGATCATTATAGCCTCTCTCGGTGTATTTTTTGCAGCTGCGTTTTTGTTGCTGTTCAGAAACTCTCCCGAAACGGATAAACGGGTGAATACACAGGAAAAGGAGCTTATTCGGGAAGGAGAAAAGGCGGCTTCGACTACCAGGAAAATAATGCCTTTTAAAAAGGCTTTTAAGAATCGAAATTTTTTACTGCTGATTTTTCAGCAGTACGCAAATGCAGGAGCAGATATTGTCTACACGTCGGTCTTAGGAAGTTTCTTTCTTTCCAAAAATATCTCTATAGCCGAGATGGGCATTTATGCAAGTTTACCACTGTTCGGTGGCGCAATTGGTGGATTTTTCGGCGGCATACTCAACGACTTTGCCATCAGAAAAACCGGTAGCCGGCGTTGGGGCCGCGGTATAATTGGTTGCCTAGGCAAGGCCATCGCAGCGGGTTGTCTACTAGTAGCGATTTCACAGAGCAGCGTTGATGCTTTGGCCTGGGGCCTTTTTGTGGTGAAGTTTTTCAGTGACTGGTCTCAGCCAACCGTGTGGGGAACCTGTACGGACATGGGCGGACGGCATTCAGCAACTACTTTCAGTATCGTCAATACAACAGGAAATATAGGCGCATTATCCGTTCCCCTGTTTGTTGGACCTTTGTTAGACTACTATTCGACCTTTGAGATAATCAACGGGGTGCAAGAGCGAATCACTGACTACGGACCCATGTTTGTGATGGTTGCATGCCTCTATATGGTAAGCGCGATTACCTGGCTTTTCCTTGATTGCACCAAGCCCATCGACCCTGATTCCGATTGACCTGTAAGCGGCTTTACGCCGCGATCGAGGGCGCGCTTTTGAAGATCAAAATTGTACGAGAAGTTTGTTCGTTCCTAACAATTCACAAACAAAAAATGTAGGTGGTAGCATGCTGCCGATTGATTCTTGAAGATCAGACAACGTGTTGAATACTCGAACAGCTGGACGATTCGCGAGCAAGCTCGCTCCTACAAAACCTTAACTAAAGGTTCACGCAATTGGTAACGCTACCTGCCAGGAATGCCTTCATGTTATTCACGGCCATACCCATTAACCGGCTGCGGGCAGATCGGGTGGCCCAGGAAATATGAGGTGTTACGGAGCAGTTATTTGCGCCAATCAAAGGATTATCCATGCTGGGCGGTTCTTCGAAAAGTACGTCCACTCCGGCTCCCGCGATACGGCCTTCATTAAGTGCTGTGGCCAGAGCGGCTTCGTCTACTAAAGGTCCCCGTGCGGTATTCACCAGAAATGCTGTCGGTTTCATCAGCCTGATGCGCTCCTCATTCACCAGCTTCTCTGTCTCGTCCGTAAGTGGACAGTGTAAAGTAACAAAATCACTCTCCGCGAACACCTCTTCCAGGCTTTTCCAAGTAACAAACTCTGGAGCCTGTGGACTCTGGTATTGATCGTAGGCGATGACTTCCATTCCAAAACCATGGGCTATGCGGGCCGAGGCCTGGCCGATCATGCCCAATCCAACGATACCCAGGGTTAGGTCTTTCAGTTCAACCAGCGGGTACAACCAATAACAGAAATCGGGACATTTGGTCCAACCACCAGCTTGGACATCTGCTACATGTTCGGCCAAGTGATGCGTGTGGTTTAGTATATGAGCAAAAACCATTTGCGCCACAGAATAGGGACCATAACCTGCGATATTGCACACAGGAATGTTACGAGCCGCAGCAGCATTCAGATCTACGATATTTACGCCGGTAGCAAGGACGCCGATGTATTTTAGGTTCTCAATCGAATCAATGATCTCCTTAGAAACTAAAGCTTTGTTCGTGATCAAAGCATCTGCTCCTTTTGATCGTTCAACCACCTCTTCCGCCGAGGAACGATCGTAAACCGTAACATCGCCCAATGATTCAAAACCTTCCCAATTCAAGTCACCGGGATTCAAAGCGTATCCATCTAAAACTACAATTTTCATAAATCCTGCCTTCTGGAAGCCGTTTGAGACGTAAGACGCTACCATTCGCCTTCACCGCTAAACTTTTCTTTAACGGCTTTTCCAAAAGCTTCACCAGCCTCAATGAAGCTGTCGAGAATTTCTCTAGTGGATTTCCCACTAGTTGACCGGGCGGCAGGAATCACCGTATTGCATTCATTTTGGTCCATGAAAATAGACGCGTCCAAGAGTCGTTCTTCATCTTAAGGCGGGATTGCCATGAATCCATGGTTTTCGGCGTGAATCAGTTGACCGGGCTGTATTGTTCTTCCAAATACTTCCACCGGACAATTCCACTCAACAGGAGTACTGTAAGCATGGCCAACGCATAACCGACGCGCCAGAGCTTTAAATCCCGCGTTCTTCATTTCATCCACATCGCGAATGGCGCCATCAGTAATCGTACCCACGCAACCAAGTGCTTTGTGGATATTACTGTTCACTTCACCCCAGAACGAAGCCACAATATTGGGATTATCGAGATCTTGAATGACTACGATCTTAGGACCTGGTATGCCGGCCACATATTCACGATAATCTGCAACGGCACTAGCTTTATTTTCAGCGTGACTCGGATTCGAAGGCTCAATCGTTAATGTCACGGCATACCCGACCATAGGACCCATTTCGGGCATATAGTCGGTAGTTGGCTCCGGGTTGAAACCAGCCTCGGTTCGTTCATGCTTGGTGATCTGTTCCCAGCCATTGTAGATCGTCGGAGTATTCCAGCGTTTTAGCTGTAAGAGTGTTGAATGCGATAAGGCCATAATGCTATGCTTGATGGTTACTCTGAATAGCGTACATGCTCGGTGTTAATCATCAATAAACAATTTCCCAGCTCTGTTTTAATAATCAGACCAGTTAGGCGTATTTCCCCGTTCAACAACGGATTTACTTTTCTAATCGCCCAATACCTTCTAATGATTTTAGATTCTCTTTAGAAATCTCATACTCCTGTGAACATTCTATCTTCCGATTGATCAGTCATGAAACTCCTAAACATCTGTATCCTCTCCATTGTAACATTTTCACTGTCTTTATCGGCTTCACCTGAATGGCCCGGTTGGCGGGGTCCGGATGGAAACGGAATAGCAACCGCCGATCATTTACCCGCAGAATGGACCGTGGATTCCAACATTGCCTGGAAGTTGCCATTACCTGCATGGAGCGGGTCATCGCCAATAATTTCAGGTGACCACATCTATTTAATTTCACCATCAAAGGAAGAGCCAAAAGAGCAACCCAAAGAAGAACCGGCCCCGAAGGGTAAGCGTTGGCAACCCCCGGCCCCACCCACCAATATCCTGGGCCCAGGCGGTCAGGAAATCCTGCTCTACTGTGTATCGCGCAAGGATGGTTCAATCCAATGGAAAACCCTTCTGGATAACGGTAACAAAATTCAATTTAAACAAAACTCCAGTACTCCCTCACCCGTTACCGATGGCGAAAAAATATGGGCAGTTACTGGCAATGGAATTGTCTCAGCCGTGGATGGCTCAGGTAACATCCTCTGGCAATACGCTATTCAAGAGTCTCATTGGAAGTTTGGCATACAAGCAGGATACGCTTCCTCCCCTATCCTTTTCGATGACTTGTTAATCATGCAGGTCCTGCATGGCATGCACACCGACGATCCTTCTTATCTCCTGGCCCTCGATAAAAACACAGGAAAAGAACGCTGGTATCATGAAAGGGA
The DNA here is from genome assembly GCA_027297085.1 of Verrucomicrobiota bacterium. Classification (GTDB taxonomy): domain Bacteria; phylum Verrucomicrobiota; class Verrucomicrobiia; order Opitutales; family UBA2995; genus UBA2995. The sequence continues at coordinate 5,667 of JAPUIL010000058.1, forward strand.
AACGGACGCGCAAAAGGAGTCGCCCGATTCCTATGCGACTCCGACACTATCAAAAACCAGGGATGGAACTCACTTGATTATTCTCGGTGGTGATTATGTAACTGGTCACAACCCGCGAACGGGAAAAGAGATTTGGAGATCTGGTGGGTTAAATCCAAAAAAAGCCACCAACTACCGCATCATTCCCTCTCCTGTTGCGGTGGACGGGATGATCTACGCTCCAACACGTAAAAAGCCCTTACTGGCACTCCGCGCAGGAGGAAAAGGCGATGTGACCAACAGCCATCTGGTTTGGAAATGGGAGAAACCAGATGGAGCTCCGGATGTGCCTACACCCATTTGCGACGGGAAATATTTTTACATGGTTGAAGATTTTGGCCGAGTCAGTTGCCTCGATGCCAAAACCGGTGAAGTGATCTGGGGTCCGGAAAATACCGGTCTTGGAAGAGTCAGTTCTTCACCGATCCTGGCAGACGGTAAAATATTTATTACCAGCGAGGAGTCGGAGACTGCTGTAGTGCAGGCCGGACCGATATATAAGTTTCTGGGCAAAAACAACCTGGACGGCAGCTTTACTCTATCGACTCCGGCGGCTGCCGGCAAGCAACTGTTTATCCGCACAGCCGATTACCTGTATTGCATCGCTAAAAAGTAGATTGTAGCCGTTTTCAGGATACAACACCTACGCAACCTCACAGGATTACGAAGACCAAAATTCTAGGACGGACTGGACTCGAGGTGCCGACCATAGGAATGGGTACCGGGTTTCTTGGTGGCCGAAACCCAAGTGGCGATCCTTCCGAGCTGGATGAGGAACTGGGAGTAGAAACGGTTATTGAAGCTATTGAAGCGGGTTGCAGCTTGATTGATACCGCTCCGATTTACGGACAAACAAAAAGCGAAGTAATGATCGGTAAAGCACTTCGTGCACGTCCTGATCTGAGGGAAGGCTTAATCGTTACAACCAAGGTGGGTCAGACAGTTGAAGGCCGGGACTATAGCTACGACGCAATCATGAGGAATGTGGAAGCCAGCCAGCAAAGACTAGGCATGGAAAGTTTCGAAATTCTATACGTCCACGATGCTATAAATGTACCTATGGAAAACGTTTTGGGCAAAGGAGGTACTCTGGAAGCGCTTCGAAAATTACAAGATGACGGCGTAGTTCGTTTTATTGGCACCGCCGCAAACGACCCGGATACCAACGGTCCCTTCATTGAGACCGGCGAATTCGACGTGGCAGTAGTTGCTGACGCCTGGAGTCTTCTAAACCAACAAGCCCAACACTTGATTTTCCCGGCAGCTAAAAAGTATAACGTGGGGATCGCTCTGGCCACACCACACGAGCGAGGGCTTTTAGCGACGGGACCCAAGGCAAATAACCGCTATCTGAACCGCAGGTTTTCTTCGGAAATTATCGCCCATGTTGGAAAATTACAGAATCTTTGTGTCGAATTTGATATCCCTCTAGTCGCAGTCTCGTTGCAGTGGTGCCTCAGACATCCGATGATCTCAACCGTAATACCGGGTGTGGCCAATCCGGCAGAAGCGCGACAGAACATCGAAGTTGGATCTATGGAAATTCCGGAAAGTTTCTGGCAAGAATTGGAGCCGTTGATCAATGATTGGACGGAATCCCGATACGTCGTGGAAATAAAGAACAAGTTCAAGTAATAAGAGAAGAGCCACCAAAAGGGATCAATCGATATAGATCATCTCGTTCAAGTTGAACATCGCCAAGCAGAAATCGGTTAAAGCAGCTCCCAAGTAAGGATCGATTTCAATGTCTGATGAAAGCGGTGTTGCGAGTTCGGCCGGATCGCGGTTTTCTTTCGCAAGCAAAGCAGTTTGTTGTTCGATAAATGCGATGCCCGCTAATTGTTCTTCCTCGGTTTGAGGACGAGCTAAAACTCTTCCGTAGCATTGTTCGATCCATTGCGGAATCTCAGTTTGGCCATTGGAAATGATAGTGCCTGCCAGATAACGAGCCGACTGAATTGAAAAATCTGAATTCAGGAGAGTAAGAGATTGTGGAGCAGTCGTAGAAGTATTACGCCGTCCGCAACTGGCATTCGCATCCGGGCGGTCAAACACGTCAAACATCGGATAGCGTAAATTGCGGCGGACGAAGAGATAAATGCTGCGACGA
>JAPUIL010000580.1 GCA_027297085.1 Verrucomicrobiota bacterium
TGGTGTGATAAGCCGTTTGAGCGCAGGACCACGGGCGGAAGCCCGCAACGCCATTGCTCCACCGATTGCCGTCTGGCGTTCCACCGCGCCGCCCGCCGTTGGGCTGAAAAGGCCGTTCTCGCCGGTCGGCTGACTGTGGAAGAACTCAAGGATGCCGATTGCACAGCGTATACGCTGGTTGGGGGCGTCATCTCTGCGTCTGCGGTAGCCAGGGGGCACCGAGGGCCTGATCGAGTCCCAGCGACTCCCCTGAGGGCGTAGCGTTGGCGGTCCCTTCCCCAGGAGGGAAACCAACGGCACCGAAGGCAAAAACATAACGGAGCTTGACTCTCATGCCCGATTAAAGAAGCGGACATAAGCTATATGGCCTCCAGCCGGATCAGGCCTTCCCTCAAAACCCTTTTGGACTAACATAGAAACTGGACCAGTCATTGGGGGCAGGCCAGCCCGCGTTCCCAGTTCATAGATAAGTTTTGTGGTTATAGCTGTCTGCAGGAAACCCCTGTTGCGGCCCTTCATCGCCATTCTCATCTGGGCGGCGATCCTCTCGGTCGCCATGTACCCCATTTTCCTTTGGCAAAAGCACGTACTGGGTGGGCGATCCACCCTCGCATCGCTTCCTTCAATGAACCGCCGCCGTATTCTAAATTTACGAAGGTGCCGCCCTGGTAAATGTGCTGCAGATCGTTCGGATCGTGCTGCGGTTCGGCGGCGATGACCTCATCCGCATAGGTCTCCGAATTGTCGAGTGGCCGATAACCCAGCCGTTCGGCGTGCGAGTTGTCCCACCAGGCGCGGTCATTGCCCGACATGCCGTAGACGATCTCAAAGTTGATGTCGGGATGTTCCAGCCCGATCTCGACCAGTTGAATTAAGTCGCGAGGGCTGATCCAGATCGCAAGACGGCGCATATCGACTGGTCGTTCGGCAACGTTTCCAATCCGCATACAATAAGTTTCGAGGCCATACTTGTCGGCATAAAGACTGCAGAGCGCCTCGCCGAAGGCCTTGCTCACGCCATAGCGGCTGTCGGGCCGCACCGTGACGTCCGTCCCGATCACCTGGTCGCGCCGATAAAAACCCACCGCATGGTTGGAGCTGGCGAAGAGAACCCTCTTGGCCCCCGCCCGGCAAGCTGCCTCGAAGAGGTTGAGAGTGCCGATGATGTTGCTCGGCAGGATCTTTTCCCAGGCATCTTCGACTGAGACCGCGGCCAGGTGAACGATTCCGTCGATATTGGCCATGGCTTCCTGAAGAACTTTCACGTCACTCAAATCTGACTTTACGAACTCCTCGCTCGCCTCGAGGCCGGTGATCGGAGTCCTGTCCAAAAGGCGCAGGTGATATTTGCCGCGCAGGCCCTGTCGCAGGACTCTGCCAATCTGGCCTCCGGCCCCGGTGATTAGGACGCGCTTCATTCCCTGGCTCTTCCTCCCGCTATGAACCCGGAGCGTTGGAAGATGCGGTCCGAGCAGATCGAGGTCGAAGAAATCTTTCGGGCGGCCCAAGTCTTCGCGCTCGCCGCCGCTACCATCTGCAACTGGGACAGCCAAACGAGCGGCCACGCTAAACGTTGGAGTTTGAAACTCCAGCAGAAAGATTTAACGCTTGTGTTGCATCGACCGATTGAGGCGACAAGCATAAGCGGACGTTGGGAGTTTGGCTAGACGGAGCCGCCAAAAAAGCCTTAATACGTAAAGTTCATTTCCCTAGCCCTCAAAGGAGTTAGAACCCAAAATATGAAAACCCTTAAATGTGATTTATGCGAAGTAACGGTGGAAGGTGAAACATTAGAATCATGGATGGAAGCACTTTTACCTCATTACAAAGTCGCTCATTCTGAAGTAATGAATGACTCTAGTAAGACTAAGGAGGACATGGAGAAGTGGATGGTTGAAAATAAGGCAAGGTTTGAAGCGGCCTAAATCGTACGCAAAAAACAGTTCTAAAAAGTGCCCGCTATGGGTGCTCTTTTATACAAATCCAAACTCCCCCACTTCTTTTCCTGTTCTAGTCCAGTTCAAAGGTCTGAACCCATACAGCACGGGGGCTATGGCAGTTCGTCTAAACATGGTCGCGTCCTCCCTATCGCTGGCTAATCGTGTTGCCGGTTCTCAACTCGTCTTGATGCAATAAATCCGCTCGGGCAAAAACACTAAATTCTTGTTTGACCTTTCAATTGTTATCGACCATCAATTGAACGCCGCTTCGTTGAGAGCGAGCGTGAACTAGATGGTTGAATATGCAGCCGAAAATCCTATTGGCAACTATTTTGCGTACGCAGGGAGCAAATGGCGTTATTACGTCCACGAATTCGTTTTTGAATGCCTTCAAGGAAGCAGGATACAAAGCCGAGTTAGCAACACCATTTGATATCTCGCCGCTAATATATTTCCCCATTTTCGCTGTGCGGCCGCTTATAACCCCGATCACTCCCAAGACCGGCGTCTGGTGGCACAGGCACTTTCATGCAGCCCTACTGCGTCGGGTTCTGGCCAAAAAATTAGAGGTTGGGCGACCCACCGTCATTTGTGCGCAATGCCCGGTGTCTGCCAAGGTGGCTTTGGATATCCGTGATCCCTCCCAGCACACTGTGGCTCTAGTTGTACATTTCAATCTCTCCCAAGCCGAGGAGTGGAGAGATCAAGGCTTTATCCGCGAAAACGATTGGGTGTGGAAATCCTGCGTCCGTTTGGAGCAAGAAGTTTTGCCCGCAGTCGATCGCTTGTTGTATGCATCCGAATTCATGCGGCATATTCTTGAAAATCGGCATCCCAAGCTTGCAAGCGTGCCAGCCATGGCGGGCTTGAATTTTGTTGATGCGCCGGGTCACCACGATCGCACCCAGACAAAACGAGATCTTGTCTCGGTAGGTTCATTGGAGCCACGGAAGAACCAGGTTTTCTTGCTTCGGGTTTTGCAAGAGGCGAAAACTTTGGGGCATCGCTACACGCTCACGATCGTGGGAAATGGACCCGATATGCAC
>JAPUIL010000581.1 GCA_027297085.1 Verrucomicrobiota bacterium
GGAAACAAACCAACCAGCCGAAGAGCAGCCCAATTCCCAGGTCCATCCACGAGAATCTCGGTTCTAAGCTAAAGGGCAGATAGTCTTGAATAAATAGTGGTATTGATACTTGAATAGCGGTACCGATTAGTGAACCAATTAAGGCAGCAACCAATCCAAGTCCGGAAATTTGCACTAGAAAAATGGATACACCAAGCGACGACCTGGTACCGAGACAACGGAGTATCGCCATTGTATCCAATTTCCCACTCAAGTAGACATGGACTGCGCTGGTTACACCTACCCCACCAAGAATCAAAGCCATAAAACCGATCAGGTTCAGCAGATCAGTTACTTGTTGAAAGGAGTTTATCAGCTCGCGCTGCTCCTCGCGAACGGTGTCGTAGGAAACCTGGTTTTCACGGAAAAACCGACGGCTTTTACTTAAGTCAGCATCCACCGTTTCGGCGTTTTCCAATTTTACATAAGCTCGGTAGGAAACACGGCTGCCGAATTGCATGAGCCCGGTGTCCTCCAGATTATTTTTAGAAATGTACACCCGTGGAGCCACCCAGCCGGTCAGATTGGATTCGCCCGGGATCCGGTCGACAATTCCAAGAACCTCAAAGTAGATCTCACCCAATTTCACCCGGTCACCAACCGATACAGAGTACTGATGAAACAGGCTTTCCTCCATCATAATAAAACGCCCGCCATGAAACCGGTCCATGAGATTCTCAGGTCGAGTCTCCGGAGTACCGTAAAAGGGAAAGGCTTCCTCGAAGGCCCTCATTTGCACTAGGCGCGTTCCCCCGTTTGATTCGAAAAGCGCCATGGTGAACAAACGGATTTCATCTACCCGCTGACCCTCCATTTCATCAATGAAGCTTTCGATCTCCTCAGGGTAAGAACTTCGGGAACGAAACTCTACATCCGCACCTAACAATTCCTTGGATTGCTCCTGAATAGCCGCTTGCACATTCGACCGGAATCCGCGAATGGCAATAAGAGCGGATAGACCAAATACAATCGACAGCACAAACAAAACCAACTTTAGCCGATTGCGCCGGCTGTCACGCCAGCTCATCAATAGCACCCATTTCCAGCCGGGACCTTTGTAATTAGTGCGCATCCTATAATTCGCTCATCCTAAATCGACGCCTTCTATAGCGCCTTGATGGATTCGGTAAATCCGCTCGGTTTTTCTGGCCAGTTCGAGGTTGTGCGTAACCAGCACTAGAGTTGTCCCGGATTCTTTATTTAGATCGAAAAGCAGTTCCTCCACCATTCCGCTCGTTTCGCTATCCAGATTGCCGGTGGGTTCATCGGCAAAGAGGATGGATGGCCGATGAATGAATGCTCGCGCAAGAGCAACCCGCTGTTGTTCACCGCCAGATAGCTGAACCGGAAAATGGTCCAAACGATCTCCTAGTCCCACGCGAACCAGCAAATCTTCTGCCCGACTCTGTGCATTGGAAGCACCTCGTAACTCTAGCGGTACCAACACATTCTCCAAGGCAGACAATGAGGGAATCAACTGAAAGTTCTGAAATACAAAGCCTACTTCCTGGTTACGGATCTCAGCCAGCTCATCTTCGGTCGCTTCGTGTAACGCATGCCCATTAAGATGAATACTACCCTGAGTTGGTCGATCCAGTCCGGCACACAATCCCAGCAAGGTTGTTTTACCGCTACCCGACGGTCCGAGGATGGAACACCGGCTCCCCGCCTCAATACTCAGATTCACATCCCGTAATACGGGTACCTCGTGACTTTCCGTCACGAAGGTTTTGGAAACGTTTTGAAGTTGAAGGATGGTCATAAAATTCAGGCAAGTGATTTGAAGGGTTGATAAACTGGCAATACAACAAAATATGAACCTTAGTTAGTGGTATCTGTCACGTACCAGCTGTGAAAGGTTTCTTCCAAAAGTCTATGTTAAGTCCCAAATCGTTGATTGTCCTTACCATTTTAGCGTTGGGATCGCTTTCGTTGTCAGCCAGTAAAACTATTCTTTTCATGGGAGATAGTATAACGGCCGGCTACGGAATCGGTGACGATCGAGCTTTCCCGGCCCTCATCCAGGAAAAGTTGGACGAGGGTGGATTTGAATACACGGTTATGAATGCAGGCGTCAGTGGTGACACTTCAGCTGGTGGACTGAGCCGCACTAATTGGTTACTGAAAAGGCCGGTAGATATATTTGTTTTAGAACTGGGAGCAAATGACGGACTCCGAGGACAATCGGTTTCATCGACCCGGGCTAACCTGTCTGCTATACTGGTGGCGGTTAAAGAAAAATACTCTTCGGCAAAACTCGTTTTGGCAGGAATGCAGGTGCCACCCAACATGGGGCCGGACTACTCGCGCGATTTTAGGTCACTTTTTAAGCAAGTGGCGGATGAAACCGGCGCACATTTAATTCCATTCATTCTAGAAGGCGTTGGGGGAATCGAGAGTTTAAACCAGCCAGATGGCATCCACCCCAATCTGGAAGGCCATGGTCTGATTGCGGAGCTGGTCTGGAAACATCTCGAACCTCTTTTGGAAAAATAACCCATACACGTGGACTCCCGCTATATATTGGATCACAAAGTTGGCTATTTCCAAGTCGACCATCGTCAAAAAATTCAAATAAGCGCGCTGTTTCACCTCCTACAGGAAGCGGCTATTCATCATGCCAATCAATTCCAGATCGGCACCGGTATCATGGAAGCAAAGGGAGAGTCCTGGATTCTCAACCGGGTTGCCCTGCATTTGGCCCGCTATCCTGAATTCGAGGAAGCCATAACCATCCGAACCTGGGCCACAAATTTCATTCACTTTAAAGGCTTTCGAGATTTTCGCATTCTATCGTCAGGCGAGGAAATTGGCCGAGTCTCAACGCTCTGGTTATACATCGACATGCACGAGAAATCCTTCGCCCGCTTGCCTGTCGAAATCGAACAGTCATTTCCGGTTCACAAAGATGAAGTCAATCACCCGGACCTGGATCGACTACGGCTCCCAAAACCTGCTGATAGCGCTCGGAAGACTTCCGTTTCTCTACGCTACTCGGACATCGATAGCAATCAGCACGTCAACAACGCGGCTTATCTGGATATCCTGCAAACCGCCTTGCATCACCAAAATCTGAATACACACCCACTCAAAATTGAAATTCAATTCGCCAAGGAGATCTCTCCTGACACGGAGTCGGTAGATGTTCGTCTTGAATCTGTAGATGACTCAATTTGTTTTAGCCTGGGCAATGGCGATGAAACCGCCGCGTTTGGTCGGCTGAAGTAATGCGGTTCGCCCGGAATTCATTGCCACAGGTTGACACGGATCAAACACGAATTTTGCAGGAGCGACCCCTTCACCGCCCATCCAGGAAATGAGATTCGACTAACCGATGGAAAGTTGCCTTCATAAATTTCGATTACTCAACCATGAATCTTCCGACCGCAGACGAAGCATCCGTCCTCCTCCGCGAACACGTCCAGGACGAGTATCAGCGGCACCACGCGCTGATGGTGGCCACTGCCATGGCCGGATATGCCCACAAACTCGGCGAGGATCCGCACTTGTGGTGGATCACGGGGTATTTGCACGATATCGATTTCGAGAAACACCCAGATAACCATCCGGGTGAGTCGCTCCGCTGGTTTGCCGAGTGGGGCTATCCGGAAGACTTGATTCACGCCGTCGAAGCGCATGCGTACGGTTACAACGGATACAGCACCCTGCCCCGAACCAAGCTCGCCGCCGGCCTGCTCGCCTGCGACGAAATCTGCGGCATCTTCTACGCCTATCAGAAAATGAATCCGGTGCCCTACGGCCAGATGAAGGTGAAATCGATCCGCAAAAAAATTAAGGACAAGTCCTTCGCGGCCAAAGTTGACCGCGCCACTATCAACCTCGGTTGCGAGCACCTCGGCGTCCCAATCGAGGACCACATCGAAAACCTGATCCGCTTTTTTGCGAAGCTCGGCTAGGGCACGAGAAAGCCAAAGGGAGTCTGCATACAGTGGAGCCGAAAGGGGACAATGTTCACAATGCATATTAGCCAGAGCGGTATTTTCCCGGACTCATACCATGCACCTGCTTGAACACACGGTAAAAATGGGAGAGATCCCGGTAACCGCATTCAAAGGCGATGGAGCGAATCGAAACGCTGGTGGTCCTCAATAGATCAGCCGCATAGCCCATTCGCAAGTTGGCCACTCGTTTCTGCCAGCTTTCACTGGCGATCTGGCGAAACAGCTGTGTAAAAAGCAAATTCCTATCAGTTAGAGAAACCATCGATGGGAATCGACCGGCTCGAGTCATTAGCTTAGCCGGAAAGAGAGAACAAGTAGCTCAAAAGGTCACTCAATTCATCGTGATTTAAGCCTTGAGCGGTGGATGGCATAAGGCTTCCCAGGGACTCAGTGGAGGAAATATCATTTTGTGAAATTTCTTCAATCCGGCCGGTGGAAAAATCACGTAAAAGAACATCCTTTTTCTTCCGGCTCGGTTGAACATAACCCTGCAATACCCGCTGGTTTTTCAATGTCACTCGGGTTAACGAGTAGCCGGCTTTGACTTGGCGATTCGGCCAAAGCACTTCGGTCACGATACGGTCAAACGGCGT
>JAPUIL010000582.1 GCA_027297085.1 Verrucomicrobiota bacterium
TGGTGGTGGGCTCTGCGTGCCTCAATATCAATACTCAATTCGATTGGAGCATAAATGGTATCAAGCACCTCCGACATGGTAGAAGCGAACACCCAGAAATGGGTGGCTCCCGGAGCAGTTGATTCACCTTTGGCAATTTTATTAATGGCCTCACGTTGATCTTCATTCGCGCTCTCATCGACAATGAGCTGAAACTTGCCATTGCCATCCGCGATCTCACCAGGCCACTTCAAAAGCATACTGAATTTAACCCCATTTAGAGAGGTATCGTTGAAGTATCCTTCTTCGATAATGATACCAACTACAGCCTCACAAAATCCATACGTTGATGGTGAATTGAACTGGCAAGGGCAACCATGAGAACATGGACAGTTTCCAAACTGAGTTGCGCGAATCATCCATTTATCTTCCATAATATCGAATTGTTTAGAGGTTTTGGCTAGCTCGCGGACAGAGCAATAGGTTTAAGGTTATCATATAATAGAGCTCGTAAGAGAATGGTATCAATTTGAAACTGTGTAAACCCAAACGTTTCAAACAGCTTCGAAAGGGTAAAGTTTTGATGTTCAAACAACACAAAGTTAAGTTAGCTTTTATGTAGTGAGTGTGGATATCCCATATATTAATTGGCAAAAAGAACGCCTCCAGTCGGACCCTGATGGCACCGCCTTGATTTGGAGGGATACTCTCTACACACGAGGACAATTGTTGAATGAAGTGAACCGTTCCCTCGAAGCTTTGAGCGGTGGCAACATCGAGCCAGGGTGCATCGTGGCGGTGGTTGGAGATTATTCTCCCTCTTCGATTGCCCGGTTCCTGGCCTTGATCGAACGCAACTGCATAGTGTTGCCATTGATGCCCACTTCGCCTGGTTGGGAGAAACAAGTGTTTCGCATCGCTCAAGTGAGTCAATGTCTCCGGGAAGGAAACGAATCGGTCACTAAGATCGACATTGACCATTCCGAACCAACCCATCCATTGGTCGCAGAACTACGAAAGCGGCAACACGCTGGCCTGGTATTATTTAGTTCAGGCTCTTCGGGGCAACCCAAGGCGATCCTGCACGACCTGGAAGCATTGTTGAGTCCAATGCGCACAGACGGGCGAATGATGAAAGCCCTCAGTTTTTTGCTGTTCGACCACATCGGAGGGTTTCAAACTCTGTTCCATACGCTCGCTCATCTCGGCTGTTTGGTGGTGCCACAAAATCGAAGTGCTTCGGAGGTCTGCCGGACCATTGCGTTGCATCAGGTAGAACTTCTTCCGACCAGCCCGACCTTCCTCAATCTACTCCTGTTGGAAGAAGCCCATAAAATTCATGATCTGAGTTCTTTGCGACTGGTGACTTATGGCACCGAGGCTATGCCAGAGCGCACTTTGAAAAAAGCGATCTCCGCAATGCCATTGGCCAAGTTTAAGCAAACTTATGGCTCAAGCGAACTCGGCATTCTGAGATCTCGATCTGCTGCCAACGATTCACTCCTGGTTCAAGTTGGTGGTCAAGGTCACGAGGTTAAAATCGTAGATGGACGACTTTTTATTCGGGCTTCTGGAGCCATGATGGGTTACTTGAACGCGGAAAGTCCCTTTGATGAACAGGGCTGGTTTGACACCGGAGACGCGGTTGTGGAAGAAGGTGAATACTGTCGGATTATTGGACGCGAATCCGATATCATTAATGTAGGTGGACAAAAGGTATTTCCCATAGAGGTGGAAGAGGTCATTGCTGAGCTGCCCGAGGTTGACCAGGTAACCGTGATGGGGGAAACTCATTTGCTTTTGGGCCAAACCGTTGTTGCCGAGGTACAGACGAAAACTTCTCTAACCAATCTGGAAATTAAGAAACGTATTCAGGCACACTGCAGGGACCGGCTACAACCATTCATGATTCCATCCAAGGTTCGCAAGGTAGCACAAACCGGTGTCACAGAACGCTTCAAAAAAGTACGTGCTAACCCGCATTCTTAATCGGATGCGCACTACTGAGGAGCTTGCGACGACACATCTACAAGCAGAGAGTAGAATAATTAGATGGATAATCTGATAAAAACAACCGATTTTGAATTTCTTTCATGTTAGATTCATCCAAACCTAAACCCATTGGGATTATCGGCGGTGGACCAGCCGGCAGTATTGCGGCCTTGTGCCTTAGAAAGCTGAATCGTGATGCAGAGGTATTTGAAAAGTCGAAGTTTCCTCGCTACCGGATTGGAGAGTCCCTGTTGCCGGGTACCCTTTCTATACTGTCACGACTGGGTCTTGCCGACCAACTCGAGACGGTGGGATTTTCAAAGAAACGCGCAGCCACATTTATTTGGGGACCCAATCACGAACCTTGGACCTTTTCCTTTGCTACCCCCAAAACACGCTCGTGGACCTACGATCATGCCTACCAGGTGGAACGGGCTGAATTCGACCAGTTATTGCTGAATGCTGCTCGAGAACGAGGAGCTACCATTCACGAGGATTGCGAAGTCACCCATGTTTCGACCGACAACGGAAAAGGAGGCGGAAGGATTTCCTGGCGCAAGGGAACTGAAGTTGGAACCACGGATGCTCCCTGGATCATAGACGGATCAGGCAGGCGCGGTCTGATTGCCACCTCTACCGGGTCGCGCCAGTTCGATCCTTATTTCAAGAACATGGCGATCTGGTCGTATTTCAAAGGAGGCAAACGGTATTCCGGAAATCTGAAAGGCAACATATTCTCGGTAGCTACCAACTACGGTTGGATCTGGATCATCCCACTGAGAAATGACACGTATAGTGTCGGTGTAGTCACGGATGAATCGGTAAACGAGCGGATACGTGAAACCGATCTAGTAACAGTCTTTGAGGAAATGTTAACGACTTGTGACTTTACTCGAGACCTATTGAAAAATGCCGAACGCTGTGACAAAATCCGGGCGACTCGAGATTGGGCCTATGAGGCCTCAGTCTATGCCACTGAAAAGGCGTTCTTATGTGGAGACGCAGCTTGCTTCATTGATCCGCTTTTCTCCCAAGGTGTTCACTTGGCAGCATTTTCAGCCGTACTGGCTTCGGCGTGCATTGATCATCTTATTGATAATCCCGAGGCCTCTTCCAAGGTTCAACAATGGTATGACCAAAGTTATCGTGAAGCTTACAATGGCTATCATGAATTCTTGACCGCTTTCTACGCCTGCAATAGCGGCCGCCCATCAAACTTTTGGAAACGCAGAGCCATTTTTGATGAAAAGGATTCACGTTTCGAAGACAAAGCCTGGTTTGCCTCCTCAAAGAGTTTGGACGCCGCAGATACCGCCGCAGAGATCGCTCGTCGCGGCATGGCACTGGGAGAATTATGGCGTCATGCCTCAGGCCAACTTTCTGATGACTTCGACGAAATGGAACTCTCCTTGCGGCGCCTGCGCTGGGCCGGTGACCGCATGAAACAATTCCAACAGATGAAATCGGTTCGTTGGACCAGCCCTCATGTACGTCTTGCCTCTACATTTAAAGTCGATCCGCTTTCATTTAAGCTCGAGGAAACAGCCTGTCTCGAGGACGGAGCTGGACGTTGTTTCCGAAACTTCCCGGCAAACGAGAATCATCGGCAGCTCTTCGAATCGAGCCGCTCACAGCGCTTTAGCTTTCGTGAACTTTCCCGAGAATTAAGAAAAGCTGGAGCGGATGGTTTACCCACGCAGATTACCGGAGAGTTACTCGAGCAAGGATTTTTGACCGGCTATGATTCCAACGACCAACCGATATCGGTCGAAAACCCCTTACGTTTCAGAGGAGTAGGCGCTACTGATCCGCTTGCCTAGCCCGAATTTCTCAGCTTAAAAAAACCGTTCCCTCTCAATCAAATTTCCCATAACTTTGGTGTATTATACTCTTATGGTTCAAAAACAGGATTTGCTCAAAATAATGCTGTCCATCCTTATGGAGGCCCTCGAAGACCAGGGATCACCCACTGATGGCGTGACAGACCAATCTCCACTCATAGGACCGGACGCATTAACTACTTCTCTGGCTTTCGTTTCCATAATAGCCGATATTGAAATGACTCTGGCAGATGAAGGATTGGAAGTCACCTTGGTCAGCGAAGAAGCCCTATCACGTTCCCATAGCCCGTTTCGAACCTTGGATGCCCTGTCAGATTACGTTCTTGAATTGATCCAGGCAACTGACTCGAACATTACAGAGATGAACTCACAATCCTCAAACCCGTGACCGACGCTTCTGGAATCGCTTTGGTCACCGGCGCACGCCGCAGTATCGGTCGACACCTAGCGGAACATTTGTTGGCTACTGGCTATAAGGTTGTAGGTGCAAGCCGGCAACAGGCTGAATGGAAAGCAGAGGGATATCACGATATTCCAACCGACATTACCGATGAAGCGGAAGTAGGTCGTTTGATGAAGGCAGTGCGCAGTCTTGATGGTTCGATAGAAGTGGTCATCAACAATGCTGCAGTTTCTTCAATGAACGCTGCTCTGCTGACTCCAGGTAGTTCAGTGAAGCAAATGATGGATACCAACCTCGTAGGCACATTTCTCGTATGCCGGGAAGCGGCCAAGCTGATGCGACGCAATTCCTATGGGCGAATCGTAAATTTGAGTTCAGTAGCAGTTCCACTCCGATTGCAGGGCCAAGCCGCTTATGTTGCTTCAAAATCAGCTGTTGAAAGCCTGACTCAGGTGTTAGCGCGGGAATTCTATTCCTACGGCATTACGGTGAATGCCCTCAGTTTACCGCCCATCGACACCGGGATGACTCGAGGAGTGCCAAAGGAAAAATTGAAACAACTAACCGATTCATTACCGGTGGATCGTATGGGCTCGCTGGAAGATGTAACCCACGCCTTGGATTTTTTGATAAGTAAGAACAGTGGCTCAATAACCGGCCAAATTCTGTCTTTAGGTGGATTGTAAGCGACTTGAATTATTAAGATGAACGATCAAGCCCAAATCATGGCGGAAAATTTGCTACAGCTCCAGAAGCTTTCAAATTTGACGCGGCGGCAACTGCTGATCTGGCTTGGCCAACAAGGTCATTTGAGTACACCTAAATATTCAATACCATTCCTATGGACCTTTGAGCAGGATCTCGATCCTGGTATTCTTCAGGCTGCATTTCAACAAGTAGTTGATGACCATGAGACCCTTCGAACGGTGATCCAACTCGAGTCGGGTATCCCGAAAGCCAGAATAATGTCTGAAATGAAGGTCTTAATGGATGTCGTGGATCTATCTAGCCACACCGATCCTGAACCAGCCCTCCGGGAGTGGATTCAACAACGCATCGGTCGTGGATTTCAGCTCGAACATTGCCTTTTTGATACTGCACTCGTGAAGCTGCAAAACCATTGCGCATGGTACCTTAACGAACATCACTTAATCACCGACGGGCGGTCCAAGCAGTTAGTGTTTCAAAATACCGCCGACGAGTTTGCACAACTTTCTGGTGAAGCGGTTGCCGGCCAAGGCGATCCTGTTCAATTTTCGGAATATATCGAGTTTGAACGTAAATCGTTGGAGAAAAGAAGCGCCAATCGTGCACGGCAATACTGGTCGGATTTCCTGACCTCGAATCCCGCATGCGAAGTGTTTCCGACTCCGTCGAACCACTTGACTCCCGGGGTGCGAATTTCCCGAGAGCTGGATGCCTCGTATACGCGCCGCATTCGAGCTAACGGTAGTGCCCCCGAAGGGAACCTGACTTTTGTGAGTACCCTGGTGACAGCATTGTTGACCCTGCTCTACCG
>JAPUIL010000583.1 GCA_027297085.1 Verrucomicrobiota bacterium
GGGTTGTCGGCCATGGAGATTTTTTCACGGTCGTAAAGATCCCAATACTTGGTAGGTGCCACAAAAGGCAGGTGTGGACGGAAGTAACCAAGGGCCAAAAAGAATGGCTCTTCCCTGTCTTTTAATCGCTTGAGCGTATCGATCGCCAGCTCGGTTTGCGCACCGTCGTAAAACGCATTGTCGGGTGCATCCGAATTCTCAGTGGATCGTCCATAAGCCCAACCATCGGCATAGGCATTAGGATTCTTCGCTAGGCGCTGTTCACGCACCTCAGCAAGCTCCTTGTTTAGCTCATCGTCATAGTAGAAAGATTCGGCATCGCGGTCGATCATTTCAGGAGTCATGTATTCCAAAGGCTTCAAATCGGGTTCGTCGAAGGATTCGAGATCGGGCATGTGATTATGAAAGATCTTCCCCATCGAAACCGTGTGGTAGCCATGTTTTTTAAAATGCTGTGGCAGAGTAACTACATCCGGCATATTGATGCGAAACTTGCCACGTAAATCCCAAACGTGATTTGTATCCGGTCGCAGACCGGTCATCACACTGGCACGCGAGGGTGCACACACCGCAGCCTGGCAATAGGCTCGCTTGAAAGTAACCGCTTGCTCAGAGAATGCATCGAAACCAGGCGTCTTAATTTCTGAATTACCGTAGCAACCCAGCTCCGGTCGCAGGTCATCCACAATTACAAAAAGAACGTTGGGCCGGTTCGCGCCGTGACCCGTTGTTTGCAAACCGGTAACACCTGCAATCAAGAACAAAACGGCAATCAATAGTAACAGGTTATTATTTAGTTTTAAGAACATCATTTATCCTCCTTCTCCGAAAACTCCCATTCAGCAAGCAGTTTTGTGTAAGGATCTACAATCAGTTTAACAGGTTCATGCTCCACATGAAAAGTAAACCTTTCCGACTCCTTGGCGAGATTGAGAGTTTCTACTTTGGAACCATGCGTTTCTCCATAGACGATTTCAATCTCAACTGGGATATTAAAAATGCCTCCACTCTCCTGAGTTTGGCTCAACACTATTTCAAGAGAGTTCTTATTCGAATAGTAGGTCCACTCCAAACTCAGCTTTGGGTTTCCACCTTGATAGAGCCATTGCTGAAAAAATCGTCCCAATTTCTGTCCTGACGCGGACTCCATCTCATGGATCAAATCGCTCGTTGATGCATTCCCGTTATAATATTTCCTGTAGTAGGATCTAATCCCTTTCCGGAAATCGACATCACCCATTTTGTTTCTCAACATGTGCAAATACCAGGCTCCTTTCTGATAGGTCATTTTATTACTCACTTTGCTCATGTCGCTTAAACCATCGTGCACGATCCGGTAGTCAGGTTGGTCTTTGTAGAATTTAAAGATAAGAGATTTTGCATTCTTCAATCGCTCCACAAATTCATCTCTTCCATAGGCATGCTCGATAAACAGCAGAGTGAAATAAGTAGCAAAACCTTCACTCAACCACACGTCATCCCAATCATACTCCGTGACCGAATTACCAAACCATTGGTGAGCCACCTCGTGGATGATCACGTTGCGCCAACGCTTCGTGCGTTCTCCAGTCACGGATTCGTCTCCGTAAAAAATCGAGGAGGCTGCCTCCATCCCTCCCCCTACGCTATTCGACTGAATATTGGCTAATTTCTCGTAGGCGAATGGACCTACGTATTCTGAATAAAATTCCAGTACCTGCTTGGTGGGTACCGCGAAATCATAAAACCCGGCAGCCCTGTTCTGCTTATAAACCCAGGTCTGGATCGATTTCCCATCAAAGGTTTCCACATACTGGACCGCAAACTCAGCCACCCCCAGAGCAAATTGCCACACGGGTATCGGAACAGACTGTTTCCAATGGGTTTTACGAACCCCGCGTCCCACTGTCGACTCTTCCATCAAGAGACCATTGGAAACCACTTTGTAGCGCTCGGGTGCGTATATCACAAACTCGCACGTCGCCTTATCATAGGGATGATCCACTAGTGGCATCCAGTTTCTTCCTAAATTGGGCCAATTGCGGCTGAAAAATGTTCGATCCCCAAACATATTCGGAGCGATTATCAAGCCAGTTGCCGGGATCCCACTATAAACAATTGCAATCCTTCTATGCTCATTCTCTGCAACAGATGCGGCTATATAGACTTCAAGCTGGTCGCTCCCATACTTGAAATCTACCGGTTCGCCTTTCTCAGTAATGTCGAGAACGCACATCCCCCTTCCCTCCAGCTCATCGGAAATGCTGACAAAGTCCAAGCTCAGCTTGCTCATTCCTTTTTTCCTAAAAATGAAATCGATGGTCGACTCCACATCTATGACATCCGTTTCGTCGCTTAACACGATCCGGAAGGTGTAATTGACGATATCAATATCCGGGTTCTTCGGATAGATATCAGCAGATGCATTCAAATAAAAGAAGGACATCGCAAGGGCAGCTATCAACCCAAACGTTTCATACGCCTTCAAAAGTGCACGAGTTATAATCTTAGAATACAACGAGTTATGGAAATTAATATTGATTCTCATGATGGCACAAAAAGTGAACTTACAAAATCGCAATTTTGAAGACTAAACCGACATGCACGAATAGCTGCGTTCCAGCCCGCAATCCGCTTGGTCACGTAGAATACTACGCTCCCGCGCTTGCTTGCAGACTGCGCCTTGCTCTTCATCACATCTCGATTTTTGAAACACTTGGGTCAACTTATGGATTAGATAATAATCGCCTGTTTTCAGCACTCGCTCGAAACACACATTCAACGATGAAAAATCGTATGCCTCGCACACATTGATATACCTTTTCCTAAACATAGAAAAGGCAGAACGAATTTACATTGCACACAAAAGCAACCCATTTGTCGCGGCCTCAAGCTTGGTTTTAAAGTGATAGTAGAAGTAGGCCACAAAAAGCCCCTTCTGCTATACAGATAAATCAATGGTGTCACCACCATTGCTACATTCAGTTTCAGCTGACCTATTCTCCTCCACTCACTTTGGGATAGACCTGGTTTTCATCGGCCCAAATTCGCCAAGCCCTGGCAAGCTCTTCCGCCTTTTCGGAGTTTGTTTGCACAAGATTGTTCAATTCCGTCCGGTCCTCATCCAAATCATAAAGCTCCCATTTATCAGGGATAACTCCGTTATCACCGGCAACACCTCTTCCAACCAACTTCCACTTATCCTGAATGACAAAGGCATTATTTTCGTGTTCGGAGAACATGGCTCCGGACCGCTTCAGGCTCTCTCCACGAAAGGTTGGAGTGAGTGATAGGCCATCCAGATTCGGAATAGGATTTCCATGGAACGTTTTTGGATACTTCGCCTCAGCGACCTCGAGTAGGGTAGGCATCACATCTATCAATTGCGCAGACTCATCATACCAGGACTCCTGCTTACGAATCCCCTTAGGCCAGTGCATAAAAAACGGGGTAGCTGCCCCACCCTCATGCGTATAATGCTTATACATACGAAACGGCGTACTTGAAGCGTTAGCCCAGACTTGACCGTAAGCCACCATCAATTTCGACGTTTCGCGATCCGCGATGACATCTCCGCTTCCAAACAGCCCACCTTCCGCACAAGCCCCGTTATCAGAAAGAAATAGAATCAGGGTATTATCATAGACCTTTTTTTCCTTAAGAAATCCAATCAATTTACCTATGTTCTGATCGACACGATCTATCATGCCCGCATAGGCCGTCATACGCAGACTCATTAAGGCTTTCTTCTCTTCGTCCAACGAATCCCAGGCAGGTACTGCTTCATCACGCGGCGACAATTTCCATTTGGGATCGATTAACCCCAACTCTATCTGGCGCTGGTATCGTTGTTCTCGAATTTTATCCCAACCAATATCATATTTCCCCTGGTATTTTTCCATTTCCTCATCGTGAGCAAGAATCGGCCAGTGAGGAGCGGTATAGGCTAAGTAGAGGAAAAACGGCCGCTTCTTTTCTGAAAGCTCCTCATCAATAAACTGAACAGCATAATCAGTAAACGCATCGGTGGTATAATAACGACGATCGGTTGTGCTTTTAAACTCGGTTACCTTCTCGTTACCTAGACTGACATACTTAAAACCAGATGGGTTAAAAGAGTGGGCTCCATGAATGCAGCCATAGAACTTTTCAAATCCTCGCTGTAAAGGCCAACGATCTTCCGCCCCCCAGCCAAGGTGCCATTTCCCGGCAAGTATGGTCGCATAACCTGCTGGCTTTAATACCTCCGCCAACGTGACGCACTTACGGTTCAAATAGCCACGATAAGCGGGAGGTTTGTCTTCTCCCCGAATCGTTCCGGTTGGATTTGTCATCCAACCAATCCCCGTCCGATGAGGTTGTAAGCCGGTCAAAAGGCTTGCGCGAGTGGGACAGCATCGAGAGTTGTTATAGAAGTGAGAGAACTTTACTCCCCCGTTGGCAAGTTCGTCGATATATGGTGTATCGATTTCACCGCCATAACAACCGATATCTGAGAAACCCATATCATCCAGCATGATAAGAATAATATTGGGGCGT
>JAPUIL010000584.1 GCA_027297085.1 Verrucomicrobiota bacterium
AACCTTTCTTGGAATTGCTCAACGACATTTGGCGAAAGGGAACTCATTCGATGAAGCTATGCACCTGCTCATCCGAAACATTCTGAACTCACCACGTAAACAAGGACAAGTACACCATGGCAGCCTTTATAAGCAGGAGAATAAGTATGAGGATGAAGTCTATAAGATGATCCTCTGCAGCCCACCGTATGAATCCAGCTAAGATCAGAATTTCAGAAAGCTTCAGCCTTCTGCCTTTTTCAGGTCACCGGTAAACCGTGAGCCGTCCGCAGGCTTTCATCGGCCTTGAGCAGGTCGAGCCCACGCTGAGCTACGGCGAGAAATTCTTCCTCGTCCAAGGCATCGACTCGACGGAAAGTTTCCAGAAGCTGATCGAGGTGGGCCATCTTGTTGATACCTATAACGGCGGTGCAAAGGCCTTGCAGGCTGAGCGCGTAGCGGATGGCATTTTCGTAATCCTCTTTGGGCAAACGAAACTCGTTGTCCTGGTTGCCTCCTAGAACCTTCATAGCTACCAGGCCGATATTCTTTTCCTGTGCTCGAGCCCAGACCTTGTGCTCAAAATCATAGGTGTGCTGATTCACAAAATTGACCGCGTTCATCATCACGTCGATTTCACCCGAATCGATGGCGTAGTGAAAACGACTGGGATGCAGGTGCCCGCTGGCGCCAATAAAGCGAACCTTTCCCTGTTGCCTGGCTTTGCGCAGAGCACCCATAGCGCCCTTTTTGCTAAAGGCAAAATCGAGACCTTTCCAGCGCTCCAGGTGACCCAGGTTATGCAGGTGCACCAGATCCACATGATCTGTTTGAATATGCTTTAAACTATTTTCCAGAAGCTCCATGGTACCTTCATAGGTATCCGCCTCCGTTTTCGTAACTATAAACACCTTGTCACGTTTACCTTTTAGGGCATGGCCAAGCCGGCGTTCAGCTTCCCCATTCGCATAATTGGGAGCTGTATCCATGTAATTAATGCCTTCGTCAATCGCCTTGGCGATAATATCGTTCACCTTCGGAATGTCCGTGTTATCGCGACCCAGAGGAGCAGTCCCAATTCCAAGCTTAGAAACCTGGACACCTGTCCGGCCCAAGGACGAATATGGCATACCATTCGCAGTCGACGAGGCAGCCCAGGCGGAAGAGCTCATGTTTTTTAAGGCAAATAAACCACTACTAGCAAGTGCGGTGGCTTTAATGAATTCTCGGCGTTCCATTACGATGTAGGGGTTGATAGATTAATCTGCAAAGTGATCCCTAATTTAGACGTAAAAAAGAGGAAAAGCAACTCCTTGTTTCCAACAAAAAACCTGCCTCCGATCAGAAGACAGGTTTGCTGAGAAAAATATGTTTTCAGGAAATCTTAATTGTGCGGATGCATCTCCAGGATTTCATCTACCATATAGAATCCGGTTTTGTCCTTAACTTCCTCCCGCACACGGGCCACATCTTCCGGTTGAACGATTTTGGAAAGACCTTTCGGATTTCCGAACTGAATTTTCACGTAGGTGATAACCCCGGCAATTTCCTCATCAGTAAGTATACCTTCGAAACCGGTCATTGGCGGAACTCCTGTCGTTGGATCGTAAGTCTGGCCATCCACTTCGATGGGTCCCCAGAGGCCTTTCAAAACCATCTTGATGAGGCGATCTTCGCTACCGTTCAGCCATTTGTTTACATTGAGCGGTGGGTAAATATTTTCAATGGCTCCCTTGCCATTTGCTGCATGGCAAGTGATACAATGCGCATCGCGACTGTAGACTTCCTGGCCAAGGTTGAAGACTTCGAGAGCGGCTGCCGGCACATTGGTTTGTGGCACGGAGTTCGACTGATTTCTTTGGCTCGCTTCCTCCTTATTATAAAATTCCAATGTTCCGGCGAGGTAAGAAGCCAGAGTTGGATTTGATCTCAAGCGCAATTTGCCTAACCGGTAAAGCGCCTCCACACGGTCACCAAGCGTCCACATGATAGCTTCGTAAGCAGGTCCCATCCATTTCGTGATGGGCTTTTTCATGCCTTCAACAGCGATCATCGCTCCTATATCATTATCCATCCAGGATGCTGCGACTACCGACTCAAGCCGCACACGAGGATGTTCATCCACAGCGGCTGCCATGAAGAGTTCCTGATAGCCAGAAATATGGCGATAAGCGTAACGCAATACCCGGACCGCAGCAGAACGCAATTGGTAGCTCTTATTGCTCAGACATTGTTTCAACAATTTTTCGTCCACCTGATTTTGGGCCCAAGTCACCCAAAGAGCTTCGAGCAAATTGCGCTCGTAGTCCGGGTCGCTTTTGTCCAGAGATGCCGCCCACTTCTTAACGGCCGGAATGACCTTCTTTGCCTCGCGACCACGGATTTCCCGACGGGTGCGGTACCGCGTACGGAATTCATGCTCTTTCAGATTTTCAAATAACTCCGGCAGCGGAGCCCCGGCAATGTTGGCCGGTGTGACCAGCGGCCGCGTTGGATAAGTGATGCGGTAAATTCGGCCATGATCATTGTCACGGTTAGGATCACGTGCAGAGTGCTGCATGTGGCCAATCAACGGATTGTGCCAGTCGATGAGGTAGAGGGATCCATCGGGTGCGATTTCTATCTCGCAAGGGCGGAAATTTGGATCACTTGAATAGACCATGTCTTGCCGTAGCTCCCCGGTAAAACCTGCGCCATCTTCCCATATCTTATGTTGCTTGATACCAAGAAAACCAATCGCGTTGCAGATCATAAAGTCTCCCTGAACTTCTTCGGGAAAGTGGCGAGAGTACATAAACTCGGTTCCCGATGTAGGCCGCACACGGTGGGTGGTGAACTGGGCAACTTTTTCAATTTCCATTCCATAAGGAATTTTGGCAGACAGAGGCAGCGACCACCAATTGGCTCCCGGGGAAGCATCCGAAAGGTAAGTCTGACCCCACTCGTCGAAAGCAACCCCCCAAGGGTTGGAAACATCCGTTTGCATGAAACGTTCCAGACGCCAGGACTTGGGATCGAAACGCCAGGTCCCGCCATCAGTGCAACGCTCCGGACCGTAGGGAGTTTCCACCTGCGAATGGAGAAACCGGCCTTCATTCATGTAGAAGGCTCCAGAAGCATCCGCACAAAAAGCGGAGATGGCATGGTGCGTATCATGAGAATCGAAACCATGCAGCAGTAGTTCCTGACGATCAGCTTTGTCGTCCCCGTCGTCATCGACCAATAGTACCAGGTTGGGTTCCTGCGCCAGGTAAACGCCTTCGGGCGCCAACTCAAAACCGATTGGCACGTGTAGTCCATCGGCGAATACAGTTTGTTTATCCGCTCTGCCATCTCCATCGGTATCTTCGAAAATCAGAATCTTGTCGTTCGGTCGTTCATCTCCGGGTTTGTAATGCGGGTAAGAAGGAATCACCGAAACCCACATCCGTCCTTTGTTATCAAAAGACATTTGAACGGGGTTCCGAAGATCCGGAAATTCGGACTCGGATGCAAACAGATCTATTTTGTACCCTTCAGGCATGGTGAAATGCTCCAGAGCCTTGTCCACATCCAGAAACTCGATGGGAAAATCGAAGTTGGTTTCCACAGGTGTCAAGGAACGCGTCTTACTGTCATCGACTGAGAGATCCCGGGATTCTCCCTGAACTATTTCGTGTATTTTTTCGTCACGGAGAGCAGTCATCTGCCGGATCTTTTCTATTTCCTCCGGGTAGTTAATATTACCATACGGTTTGTAGCGGCGACCATGAACATGCACTCCATTGAGCATCCGGTAATCGTTAAACCAAAACCAGTTCTTATCTTCGACCGCTTCATATACCACCTCAGCCGCCGTTCTGGACCTTACGGGATACTTACCATAAAGAGCATCCGCCAGGATTAACGACAAATTCCGGTACCCTTCATCTGAGAGAGCAAATCCGTTGATAGTCTGTGGATTATCCGAGTGTCGATAAAGCGCCTGCGTCGGTGAAAATAATTCAATAAAACCAACACCACGTGCCTCGGCCACTTGTTTCATGGCTCCCGTATAGGCGGCGAGGCGGTTATTTTCTTCTTTTCCGTCGGGCAGATCCTGCTGATCGGACAGATCCTCGAAAGCTATGGGTGAAACCAACACCAGGTTAGGAGCTGACTTACCATTGTATTGTTGCGCCAAAGTATGGGTAATAAAGGCATCCAGTTCGTCATAAAAGTTGCCGACCTGGTTGATGCCGTCGAAAGATTCGTTATACCCGAAAAAAGCCAGTATCGTATCGGCTTTGAGCATACTGAGCCACTCATCGGGATAAGGGAAATGCCCAATCCCGGTATGAATACTATGTTTCGGATGAAAGACTTCTGCCCCGGGAAAAGCCCATTGAGTTTCTCGCGACGGGTGGGGTCGAAATCCAGCTGTGTCTCCCGGGTGGCAGATATTGCGAACAATAAGTTTTGAACTGGGATAACGGCGTTGAAGCTCGGTCTCGAAATAGGGAAAGTTGATCATCCGCTCACCGAGTCCATTCCCGATCAGCACGATGTTTTCATCCTTTTCAACTGAAAGCGGTAAGGTGATGGCCTCAACACATGAAATCCCTGCAAACAAAGCAGCAGCTAGTAACAGTCTCTTGTACTTAATCATATAACGATTGGAAATTTGGGATTCGATTACTCGAAGTCTTCCACATACACTACATTCTCATCCCAATAAGGGTCATTTAAAAATCCATACATGGAGGGCTCGAATGACCCAACGATGTCTACCTTGGTTCCCTCGGCAGGTACCGGTATTCCAAGGCTCCAGTAAATGCCATTCACGATCATCCGGCAGGTTCCTTCTACCGGAAGTTCAATGGAGGCTCCCATGGTGGTGGCAAAGGCTTTACCCGTTTTACCATCTGGGAGCTTATAAGTTTTTGTCCATGCCACCGGCATCATGGGATTATTCTTATGGAAACCTTGGTGCTTACCATAACCAGGAACCTTCTCATAGGGTCCAGGGCCGAGAGGCGGACTGTCTTTTTCCATGCCGGCCAGCACTTGGCCCATCACAACGGCTACACAGTCATTGTTTTCCGGCCAGGTAACCCCATACACATCGGTCGATCCCCAGATATCTCCATCGCCAATTCCGTTGGTAATCTCATGATTCCCCACCGCTATTCCGCGAGTAGATTCATTTTTGTGCCATCCGTGGTGACTGACCCAGGTCGTTCCAAGGACAAGCTCGCCAAATCCATTTTTCCACTCTTTCTTGTCTCCTTTATAATTATGACTCCAGTGAGCGTAGTTGGAGCTGGCAGGCACATCAAAGGCGTGAGTCGCCGTACGCATACCGACCACAGGCTTACCTGCCAGTAAGAAATCTTCGATCGGCTTCATTTGCTCATCAGGCAAGTTGCGAAAACGAGTGCCAATCACCATAAGGTCGGCATCATTCAGCGCCTTGGTGTTCGGTATAGGGGTATAGTTATTCGGATTCACAATCCCCGGCTTTTCCGGATCTTGAGAAAACAAAACGGTGCACCTGAATCCATGGTGAGTAGAAAGAATCTTGGCCAGCTGAGGCATGGCCTCTTCGGAGCGGTATTCTTCATCCCCGGAAATGAGGACGATGTGTTTGCCTTTACCAGGTCCGTCGGAACCTTCGAAGACGAGCCATTGTTTCGGACCGGATTCTTTTGAACAGCCACTAGTGACCAGCATGAGTAAAATAACGGGGAGTATTGAGAATTTCATAACTTCTTAGATGAATGAAGTGAAGATCCTGGGTAAGCTCGGATTTGAAACGTTCTGGAAAAAATCGGACATGGTCAATGGGATCATGTTTTAAGGAGACTCTGGAATTACAAAACCAGACTGTTAAAAGGAGAAGACTCTAAAAGCAATGAGTACTTTTATCAATGAACTGAAACAACCCAGGAGATGGACTTAGGCGACCCGAAACCGGTTTTAATTTGCTCATGGTCCAAATAGCTGAAATCCAGTAACCATAGAAGAAAGCTTGCTTTCAGGGTAAATTGGAAATTACAAAAACCTTCAGTCTCACCACCGCATCGGTCTTATCTATAGATCAGAAACCCATAAAACACCACCCCAACCCATTGAGTAACCAAGCTGCACCCCCACCGGTCCCTACCACATTCTGGCAATACATTCGTTCGATGGGACCCGGAATCGTCATCGTGCTGACCTGGCTAGGGGCCGGAGATCTTGTGGACGCGGCGGTGGCCGGAGGTAATTATGGTTATGCGCTTATGTGGGCTTTGATGCTGGCCCTGCTTGTGCGGTTTATTTTCGTTTCAATTCTGGCTAAGTATCAACTCTGCAACCAACACGGCGAATCGGTCATGTCCGGTTTTCAGCGAATTCACCCCTATCTTCCAATATTTTTTGCCATCGTGGCGTTTTTGTTGGGACACTTCTATGGCTCCTACATGGTAAAGGGCGCCGGAGAAGCTTTCTCGAAAATGGTCGGATTCGGTCAGCCTTGGGCATGGTCGATCTTCTGGGTATGTTTGGTAGTGATATTATGCTTCAAAGGCGTATTCAGCCGGATCGAAATAGTCTTTTTCGTATTTCTGGGACTCTTAAGTGTATCCCTGATCGGGGTAGCTGCCTGGAGTGGGCCGAGCCCAGTCGAAGCATTCAAAGGAGTATTTCTATTTTCAATGCCGGAAGATACAGGTTCCTTCGGGGTGCTACTCGTTGTAACTTCCCTCATAGGCGCGGTAGGCGGTTCCATTACCAACTTATTCTACCCCTATTTTATTGATAAAAAAAACTGGCGAGGACCCAAATACCGTAAACTGCAACTCTACGATTTGGCCTTCGGCGTATGTGTCCTAATCATTCTTGATCTAGCTATCTGGACCGTGGGTGCTGAGATACTGCATCCAACTGGAAAATCAATTAGCGACTTCGACGACCTGGCAGGCCTGCTCAACATTGCCTTGGGAAAATTTGGCGGGGCGATCTTTTATTTGGGTGTATTCGGAGCGGTCATCACATCAGCAATTGGAAATGCCCTGGGCTTCGGATACCTGGTTGGGGACGTGGCAGATCAAAGGAATAAAGCAAAAGGAATTTCATCAAGCTCAGCGCCCATCGAAAAATCCCGTCTCTACAAAATCGTAGTGGTATGGACGTTGTTTTCACCGCTCATCTGGACCATTCCCGGAGCTCCAGGATTTGTGGAACTCACTATTATTGTAAACGCTGCTTCCGTCGTAGTGTTGCCCGTTCTTTCGGCAAGCATCTGGTATATAACTTCCCGGAAAAATTTCATCGGCACAGCATACCGAAACAAATGGTGGGAACATGCCGTAATGGGATTTCTATTTGCACTGGCAATTTGGGCTTCCTGGAATTCGGTTTACGCGATCGCGGAATACCTTTAGCGCCTGGACGCACTTCCATTAAGCCAATCTTGTTGTCGTAATCGTTGTCGAATATCCCGAAATTCAAGTCTTTGCGATTGACGCTGATATTCCCGCCGGTTAAACAAAAAATTACATCAATCAGTGTTCCTCCTAGGGGAGTCAGTTTATACCAAGTCTAGAACTGGCAAACCGCCTCGGCAGGTCTGCTCACTACTCAACGAACAACCCGTAAATCCTCATTCGCAATATGAACTTCTCTAGACGCTCGTTTCTCGGAACATCCGCAATCGGCGCAGCTGGTCTCGCAACTGGCTGTTCAAACAATTCGTCATCATCCTCTAATAGTATTCGCAACAACCCACTCGATGGCATAGCCCGGGAGAACATTAAAATCACCGATGTCCGAGTGCGATTATTCTCACACGATTACCCCATTGAGAAATGGTGGTACGGCGTTGGCGTCACCATCCTCACAGAAATTGAAACTGATCAAGGCATCGTCGGGATCGGGGGTCCAAGTCCTTACGGCGGCCCAGACTTTGTAAAGGAATACACGGAGACCCACATCAAACCCCAGCTCCTGGGGAAGAATCCATTTGATGTGGAAGTAATCGCCCCCAGTCACCGGGAACGAAACAAGGCCATGGCGTGGGCCGGCATCAACGTGGCCTGTTGGGACATTATCGGTAAGGTCAAAAACAAACCGGTTTATGAGATGCTGGCGACCAATTGTGAACCTGCTACCCGGATCAAGCACTATGCAAGTTGTGGGACCATATGGGATTTCGATAAACGCCCGGAAGACCTCTACGACGAAGCGCTAGGATACAAGGAAGAGGGTTTTTATGGTTTCAAGTTTCGTTTTGCCGAACATTTCGAAAAGAACATGACCATCAAAAAGTACCTACCGTTTTTGGAAGGATTGAGAGAAGCGGTCGGTGATAATTTTGAGCTTATTCATGAGTTTAACATGAGGGTCAGGATAGATCAGGCGCTGGAACTGGTACCCAAGTTAGCCGAGCTGAAATTTCAATGGATCGAAGAACCGGTAGATCGTTGGGGTAGAGTCCGCGGAGGCATGAGCGGACAAACCGAGAATATCGACCAAGCCATCGATTGGCATCTCCAGGTTCGCGAAGCAGCCAACGGGGTACCTATTTCGGGCGGCGAAACCATGACCGACCGGTTTGAATTCAAGGACTGGATTGAACGCGACGCCTACGACA
>JAPUIL010000585.1 GCA_027297085.1 Verrucomicrobiota bacterium
AATGTAGGAGGTAGCTTGCTGCCGATCCGGTCTTTTCCCTCAGCTCTCAAACTATGAAAACCAGAGGTTTTCAAACTTTCCCTTCAGTCAGCGACCCCGTGGCAGAGACCACGGGGAATAACAAGTTCAAATGGATCTCGCAATAAATTCAGTCTATAAATATCCGGTTTCCACCCAGCCTTCAGCCTTCGCCAAGGGCTACGACTCGACACGGCGGGCTGACACGCCGAGTGTTCCAAATGTCTGGCTCGATTTCGCACGGTTGTGCGCGCTCTCGCCAATCCGTTGTCATCCTCAACGTCTTAACTCCGTGAGGATAACAGTCTAAGAACAAATGGATTTCCCCTGCCTTCAAAACGATTATCAAAAGGACCATGTAGATCTTCTCCGCTCAAGTTTTTTGCATGGGACTGTCAAGCATCTGATCCCGGCTACCCTGAATTCCATCGATGGTGCTCGCGTGCTTTTTGTAGCATCCTTTGCAGTGCTATCTCACAACACGGCTGTCGAAGATCCTTTACTCAATTACTCAGATCAAGCTGGGCTCGATGTATTCGAACTTACCTGGGACAAGCCGCTACCTATTCCGATTGGTTACCCCTTTAATACCATATTCTTTAGAATCGTGAAAACTCTTCAGTCGCGCAAAAATCGGATCTGGATCGCTCATCATCATCACTTCTTCCGCCAGAGCTTGTGTTTCTTCTACAGATAATTTTCTTACCAAAAATTTTAAGGAGGGCACAAAGTTTGGCGACACACTCAAGTTACGAAGACCCAGACCCACCAATAAGGGCACAAATATTGGATCTCCCGCCAGCTCGCCGCATATACTCACAGGCTGATTCTTGGCATTCGACATTTCCACAATCTGCTTCAAAATCCGAAGCAAAGCCGGATGACAAGGTTCATAAAGATGAGCTACCTGCTCATTGCCCCGATCAACAGCCAACATATATTGCATGAGGTCGTTGGTTCCTATACTGAAAAAATCGCAATGATCCGCAAGAATATCGCATATGAAAGCGGCGGAGGGAATCTCTATCATAATCCCTACCTCGATAGATTCGTCGAATTTCACCTTCGAAGCCTTCAAATCTTTCTTCACTTCATCGAGCAATTGATTAGCTGCATGAAGCTCTTCCAGCCCACTTACCATGGGAAACATTATCTTGAGATTACCATAGGCACTGGCGCGCAACATTGCGCGTAGTTGATCTTTGAATACCTCCGTATACAGTAGGCTAAATCGAATCGCTCTACAGCCAAGAAATGGATTATCCTCCTTGTCCACGAGGTCCTTTCTCTGCAGCACTTTGTCTCCACCAAGATCGTAGGTTCGAAGTATTACAGCTGAGTCACCCATCGACTTCACCACTTCCTTGTAGGCTTGAAATTGAGATTCCTCACTAGGGAAACTGCCTGTTTTCAAAAATAGATATTCTGTTCGGTACAGACCAATACCGTCCGATCCAGTTTCCAAAACTCGAGGGATCTCATTGTTCCCTTCGATGTTCGACATAATGATAACCTGCTCTCCGTCTTTCGTGATCGCCGGTTCTCCGGATAATTTTAGAAATTCAAGCTCCTGGGTATCTCGACGCTTCTTGCTTTCGCCGTATTGATACAGTGTGGCCTCGGAGGGATTTAGAATTACCACACCTTCAAAACCATCGATGATAATTTCATCGCCATTTTGAAGTGTCTTCAGGATATTATGAACTCCGACCACAGCCGGCACACTGGCCGCCTTTGCCATTATCACTACATGACTGGTTCTACTCCCTGCTTCTGTTATAAACCCTTTCAGGTATTCCGCGGGTATAGCTGCTGCGTCGGAGGGGGTGAAATCATGAGAAACGACAATCTGCTCGGCATCAATCGACTCTAAAGATTTAAGAGTTTCTCCAGCTAAATTATAGAGAATTCGGCGTGTCACGTCCTTAATGTCGTTCAAACGCTCCTTGATAAATTCGTCGTCAATCCGCTGAAACGCATCGATGTATTTCTGAGAAGTCTTTTGAAAACAATACTCTATATTTCGCAGATTGTTTTCTAATTCAGTGATGGTCTCATCGATCAGAGCAGGGTCCTCCAACACCAACAAATGCGCGTCAAATATCTGAGCTTCTTCCTCTCCCAATCGATCAGCAACCTGATGCCGAATTTTGGATATCTCGTGACGTGTCTCAAGCAAAGCTAGCTCGAACCGTTTGATCTCACCTTCCAGATCCTCAGAATCAACGGCATAATTAGGCACATAGAGTTCGTTCTCCACATGTATAAGCACCCTGCCGAGCGAAACGCCCGGTGCAGCTGCTATGCCTTTAAATGTCTGTTCTGGACCGGTTCCCGATGCCATGCAGGTCAGTAGGTTAATTTAATTTGAAATATCATTTATATATCATCAAAGAGCAAAGGTTATTATCCAAGCTTTCTTAGCAGCCGTCCGGCCAGTTTATGCATCTGTCATGCCAAGCTGGCACTCAAAATAGATTGCCTCATCCCCCCACGCTTCACGGACCATAGTTTTCAATCCCTCTCCTCGGTCTGACTCCCCCATCAAAGCAAAGCAGCTACTTCCACTCCCGCTCATTAAACACTGCAAGCCGAGGTTTTCCTGAATGCTCTCAAACAGGGCGGGCAGAGCCACAAACTTCTCAAACACAGGATCTTCCAAAGAATTAAACATCAACTCTTCCAACGCCAATTCACCCTGCTTCCAGGCCAATACTCGAGTCTCGGTTTTTTCGCGGTCCGCATATGATTTCTCCTGAGAAGCCAGCCGTCCATACGCCCAAGGTGTTGATACCCCGATACTCGGTTTAAAAACTGCCAGCCTCCGGCCCAGCAATCCAGCCACAATCGTTGGATCCAACCGCTCAATTTGTTCTCCCCGCCCTCGCATCAAAACAGGCTCACGGTGTAGAAACAGCGGGCAATCGGATCCCAACTCAGTGGCCAGGTCCGTAAGATCCTCAATTGATAGGGGTTCGCTAAAAACCCGGTTGAGAATCATCAAAGTCGTGGCCGCATTGCTGCTTCCTCCACCTAGGCCTGCCTCCGTGGGTATATGTTTTTCGAGGTGGATGGTCAGTCCCTTCGCTAAGCCTGTTGCGGCCAAAAAGGCCTTCGCCGCTTGAATCACCAGATTTTCGTCCCCGCTTGGCACTTCTGGATTCGTGCAGCTGAGAACCGGATCACCAGTGGCATCATCCACTGTCACGGTCACAAAATCACCAAAGGTTATCGGCGATACCAGGGACAATAAATCATGATATCCATCTGTACGCTTACCGGTAACAGCCAGAAGCAGATTTACCTTGGCAGGGGAAAATAATCGCATTGTGCTGTTGGCTCTCACATGAATGAAGCTGTCTACCCGGTGGGGTGCCTCAACTGAAAAATTCTCCTTAACCTGCTTTTATGAAATCCTGTGAACTTATCCTGGCTCTTGATATGGGGTCTCGTGATGAAGCGCTCAACCTGCTCAAAGAAATAGGACCTGATCTAAAATGGGTCAAATTAGGCCTGCAAATGTTTACTGCGCACGGCCCTGACTGGGTCCGTGAAGTCGCTGGATTAGGATTCAATATTTTCCTGGACCTCAAGCTACACGACATTCCCAACACCGTGGCCAAAACGGTCCAGAGCCTCAGCCATTTGCCCATTGGTATGCTCACCATTCACAGCTGCGGAGGGGTCGAAATGATGGCGGCTGCCAACCAGGTGCGCCTCCACCAGAAGCCCGATCTGCTCCTTCTGGGTGTCACGGTGCTTACGTCCATGGATGAACAACAACTGCGGCGAGTCGGCGTACCCGCCACACCACCCGGCCAAGTTCACAATCTGGCTAGTGCTGTAGTGGAATCTGGCGTCCCTGGCTTAGTGTGCTCCGCCAAGGAACTTCATTTACTGGCACCGGAATTTGGCAAGCAACTTCAATTTGTCACCCCGGGAATTCGTCCACTAGGCAGTTCCGCCGATGACCAGAAACGTGTGGTAACTCCAGGTCAGGCAGCGGCCTCCGGATCCAACTATATCGTAGTAGGCCGGCCTATATATAAGGCCGAATCACCGCGTGAGGCAGTGCGCGCGATCAACATGGAACTTGCCTAACCTACTCATGAATACAGCAGCCATATTGTTGTGCGGAGGATCCAGCAAGCGCATGCGAGGTGAAGTCAGGGACAAAGTGCTTGTTGAGCTGAAGGAGAGACCTGTGTTCGATTACAGCGTTTTGGCTTTCGAAGAATTCGAGGATGTTACCAGTTATATCGTGGTTTACCGGGATGGTGTGCAGCGAACCGAGCTCGCCGAACGCTTGCAATTACTCACGCAAAGAAGGGTGCTTTGGGTCGAAGGAGGTGAGGAGCGTCAGGAATCGGTTTTAAATGCCTTGGAAGCCACACCTGACGACACGGATTTTGTGTTGATCCATGATTGTGCTCGACCACTCGTTCAACTGCTGGCTCTGCAAGAATTACTGGATGCCGTCCTCAAGGACAAGTCTGCCTGTCTGGCGCATCGCGTAGTTGATACCATCAAACAAGTGTCAGTCAACACCACCACACTCCGTCAAGCTGACTTGGCCAATCTCGACCGAAGTCGACTTTGGGCAATGGAGACTCCCCAGGCATTTTCCTACAAACTCATTCTCGGTTGCTACCGGAAATTGAAGGAAGAAAGTATCCAGGTCACGGACGACACGGCTGCAGTCATCCACTATGGCTATCGAGTGACTCTGGTTGAAAACCACTTTCCCAACCCCAAAATCACCCTTCCCGAAGATCTCGGACTGGCGGAACTAATGTTGCAACAAAGGGACCGGAAGGCTTAGCTTTTCCAGAAATAATTATGACCGACTTACCTTATCGCATCGGTTTTGGATATGACATCCATCGCCTGGTGACTGGCCGGAAACTCATCCTGGGGGGAGTAGAAATCCTCGGAGAAATGGGCCTGGAAGGTCACTCCGATGCAGACTGCCTCACCCATGCGCTCGCTGATGCCATCCTGGGTGCTTGCGGATTGCCAGATATCGGGCACCAATTTCCCAATACCGATCCCAGCATTGAAGGCATCAATTCACAGTTAATACTCCGCAAAGCTGCCGACTTGGCAGCAGAGGCAGGCTACCAAATTGGTAACATAGATGCCTGTGTTATCGCCGAAAAGCCCAGGATCAGCCCTTATATTGACGCCATGAAGTCTACGCTCAGTTCAACCTTGCAGATCACTCCCGGCCGCATAGGCATCAAGGCAACCACTCAGGAAAAAATCGGCGCTCTTGGGGCAAGTCAAGGTATTGCAGCCCACGCTGTCTGCCTGCTTTTGGCTTCCAAAAAACAGCCTTAACCACTCCTCGATTCCCTTACAAACACTTACAAATCGTTACGGTCGAGGACTCTTGCTACCTAATAATCTACTCATCAGTTGAACGTTACCACCTTTAAACGGGTCTTAATGACCAAACAGACTATAGAATACTGTGGATAAATTTTTTGCATTTCGCCGATATCTGGGTTCCTGCAAAACCGTCTTTATATGGGGTATTATTGCCGGTTTTATTACCGCCATTGCGAGTGGTGCCGGCGTGCCTTTTTTTATTAAGATTGTTTTTGCAAAAGTATTTGAGTCCGAGAGCGGCACCTATTCGGCATTAGAAATATTTTTGATTGCCGCACAACTTCCAGGAGTGTTTCTCCTCCGTGGGTTTACGGGCTACTTCAACCAGCTATGGATGAATAATTGCGGGCTAACCATTCTACAAAGAATCCGGTCGGACTTGTTTTCCAAAATCCAACACCTGCCGCTCGCTTACCACGATAAAAACAAGAGCGGCGACCTGCTCTCGAGGATATTATCCGACACTACTTTGCTCCAAAATACGTTGCAGGAATCGGCCAATGATTTGTTCAGGCAACCGCTTCAGGTTGTGGTTGCATTCGGCATGTTGGTCTACCTCTCGATCCAAGAGAAAGAAGCGATCTTTATTGTGTTTATCCTTCTGGCTGCTCCCTTGGCCATGGTGCCGGTTTTTTTAGTGGGCCGCCGTTTGAAAAAACACGGACGGGACATGCAAGAATCTCAGGGTGCAATGACGGAAATTCTGAGCGAAAACCTCGAGAGCACCACCGAAATCCGTACCTTCAATCTGCAGAAACAACAAATCTCGATTTTTGATAACTTCCTGCAGAAATTGTTTAGAAAACAAATGAAGGTCGTGAAATACGAACGTTTGGCCCAACCACTCGTTGAGTTTCTCGCATCGGCCCTGATCGCGGCAACTTTCATTTTTTGTTATCAACAGGCCGTCCCTTTATCAACCTTCCTGGCAATTGGTGGCGTCATGTTTATGACTTACGATCCCCTGAAACGCGTCTTCCGTCTCTACGGAAACATCCAGAAATGCCAGGGCGCCATTGACCGGATCAACGAGATCCTGCATGAGCCGGATTCCATCTTAGACCCAGAGATGCCCCTTCGATTCGGAATTTTCGACGGGAGGATCACCTTCAGTGATGTATCGTTTGGCTATGCAAACGTACCTGTATTAAAGAACATAAGTACAGAAATCGAACCTGGCTCCGTGGTCGCATTGGTAGGCCCCAGTGGCGCCGGTAAGTCCACCTTCGCCAAACTGATTCCCCGTTTATACGAGATTTCTTCGGGTAGTATTCAAATTGACGGTACAGACATTCGCCATTTCACCAAGCAGAACCTGCGCGATCAAATAGCCGTCGTCTCCCAACATCCAGTGTTGTTCAACGATTCATTATTTAATAACATACTCATCGGCCGGCCAGATGCCACCCAAGAGGAAGTTTACCAAGCAGCCCGCGACGCACATGCTCATAAGTTTATTGAAGGCTTCGAAAAGGGTTATGACACCACGGCCGGTGAGCGAGGAGGTCAATTGTCGGGCGGTCAGCGCCAACGAATAGCAATCGCCCGGGCCTTTCTGAGAAATTCTCCCATTCTTATACTCGACGAAGCAACTTCCGCATTGGATTCACACAGCGAGGAAGAAATCCAGAAAGCCCTAGCCTCTCTTGTAAAAGGCAAAACCGTTATCATAATTGCGCACCGCTTCAGCACCATCCGTCTAGCGGATTCTATTCTAGTTTTTGAGAATGGTCACCTGCTCGCATCCGGTAACCACGATCAGCTCTACCAAGCCGATCCTTTGTATACCACCTTATATAACAAACAGCTGTAATACTTGCTTTTTCGCCCGCTGGAAATGAATTTTTTATACCTGAGATTTCTTATTAAAGTCTTCAAAGGTAACAGCTTGATGTTCTCTCTCATCATTGCGCTTGGGTTTATTGGTTTTTCGGTTTCCGGGAAAATAAGGTCACTATTCCGGGATGCTGGTATGGCCTGGCCCATTGCTTGGATCAGTTCGGTACTTTTTGTGGGATACCTCGCTAAAAAAGAGAACCGCATTCAGCTTCGCCCGAAGTTTAAACTGTATCTCTCCCTCAGTATTATCGCCTTCGGAATTGTTTCCAGCTTTATGCTCGGCGCCTATGAAAACGCATTGATCAAACACATTCCTCGCTACGATCTGGATACTTCTCCGCAATATACTAACGAACGGCGCGAAGGACCACGTGGAAAATGAAGATAAATTGGTGCTGTGGCGAATGCCACTCACTTAAGCTGTTTTTCGATGAATATTGAAGGTATTGGCAACTACAGGGTCATTCCTTGCGATCGTGCAT
>JAPUIL010000586.1 GCA_027297085.1 Verrucomicrobiota bacterium
CTTCTAGCAATGCAGCTCATAGCACGGATGCGGGAGGTATTGCATGTTAAGGTATCCCTGCGAGTCTTGTTCGATAATCCGACGGTAGCCAAACTTGCTTCTGTGATTGAAACCGAAACCAACGAAGATGTTTCGCCTTCGAAATCAGGGAAGCCAGTGCCTGAAAGTGAGCGGCTACCATTGTCCTTTGCCCAACAACGCCTCTGGTTTCTTGATAGAATTAAAGGAAGCAGTTCGGAATACAATATACCCAAGGCATTTATCCTGAAAGGCGATGTGGATAAAAATGCACTCGATCAAGCTATCAACAGCATCATTGATCGTCATCAAAGTCTACGAACCTATTTTATAGAAGAGGATGGTATAGCTTTCCAGGTAGTGGCCCCATCTCTGCTGATTGACATTCCTTTAATCGACCTAAGAGAGCGATCCGCCTCTGAGCAGGAGAAGATCCTCATGGACGAAGGTGCCAAAGTATTCGAATTGGGTAAATTGCCTCTGATAAGGGCGAAGTTATTTTTACTCAAAGAAAGTGAATCTGCATTTTTGGTAACCATGCATCATATCGTATCCGATGGGTGGTCATTAGGTGTCTTTTATAATGAGCTTACCAAACTCTATAATGCATTTCATGCGAAACAAGCCGATCCGCTAGAGCCGCTTTCAATGCAATATCCGGAATTCTCTGTCTGGCAGCGTAAATGGCTTACGGGTGAGGTCCTTGCAAGACAGTTGGCCTATTGGAAAGAATCCCTACATGGCGCAGCCGCATTGGAATTGCCTGCAGATCGTTCTCGGCCGGTTCTGCAGACATACAAAGGTGCACGGCACCACTTTTCATTGTCGGCCGAATTGAGCGCACGTTTGAAGTCATTTAATCAGGCAGAACGTGTAACTCCGTTTATGAGTCTGTTAGGAGCCTTCCAGGTATTGCTGGCACGGTACAGTGGACAGGAAGATATTTTAGTGGGAACGCCCATTGCCAACCGAAAAATTGTAAAACACGAGGCGATGGTCGGATTTTTCGTCAACACACTGTTGATGCGAACGGACATTTCTGGTCAGCCCGGTTTTCGGGAAGTTGTAAGGCGCGTTCGGGGTGTTTCTTTGGATACGTTCGAGCATCAGGATTTGCCTTTTGAGAAACTCGTGGAGGAGTTGAATCCTGTTCGAGATCAAAGCAGACATCCGCTTTTTCAGGTGATGTTTGCTTTGCAAAACGCACCAATGAAACTGCCGGCCTTGGATGGATTAGAGGTTTTGGATTATTCCATAAGATCTACCACAACTCATTTCGATTTGGAACTGCACCTTTCCAAGGAGGGTGATCATTGGACGGGTGGAATTGCCTACTGCACCGACCTGTTTGATGCCATCACTATAGAAAGATTTTCCGATCATTATTTGAAGCTGTTGGAATCGATGTTGTCCGATCCGGAGCGCCCTGTTTCGGACTTGGAATTTCTAGAGCAAACTGAACGAGAACAATTACTCGTTGAGTGGAATGATACTTCCAAAGATTTTGGAGCAGATGTTTGCGTCCATCAAATGTTTGAGGCCATAGCAGCTGAGTCACCTGATTCAATTGCCGTGTGTTTTGGAGAGGAATCTCTTTCCTACGGCAAACTCAACACACGGGCAAATCAGCTGGCGCGGAATCTTCAACAATCGGGAGTTGGCCCGAATATACCGGTTGGGCTTTTTGTTGAACGTTCACTTGAAGCGCTAGTTGCACTCCTGGCTGTGAGTAAAGCGGGAGGAGTGTGTCTGCCAATAGATCCTGTGTATCCTCGGGATAGAATTACTCGAATAATCGAGGATGCTCGTCCTGCAGTTATCCTCACCCAGGAAAGCCTCCAGACCCGTTTGCCTGATTCTTGTGGGTCGGTTCTTCATTTAGAAAACGAAATAATATTCGGCGGAGAAGACAGCAATCTTTCTCCCCGCAACTCTGCCGAGGATTTAGCTTATATCCTCTATACTTCCGGCTCTACAGGGCAACCAAAAGGCGTGCAGGTACCGCATCGCACATTGTCGAACTTGATTCATTGGCATACATCAGAATCACAATGTGGTGCCGGAGATCGGACGCTGCAGTTTGCTTCTTTTAATTTCGATGCTTCTTTCCAGGAGATCTATTCGACTTGGGCTAGTGGAGGAACTTTAGTGGTTGCTCCTGAGGAAGTGCGTCAGGATATAAACGCCCTGGGCAGTTTCATTAATGCGAAAAATCTTTCGCGGCTATTCTTGCCTTTTGTAGCCCTTGATACGCTCGCAAATACTTGGAGCCTTCTAGAAGGGCCAAGCCTCACTCTAAAGGAAGTGATCACCGCCGGGGAACAATTAAAAATCACTCCAGCCATTCGTGAAATGTTCTCAGCTTTGAAGGACGCTGTTTTGTTGAACCACTATGGCCCAACGGAGACTCACGTCGTTACTTCGTATTCGCTTTCTGGAGACGCGGAAAAATGGCCGTCATTACCATCTATCGGGCGTCCTATTGCCAATGCGCGCATTTAT
This sequence comes from Verrucomicrobiota bacterium, assembly GCA_027297085.1. Taxonomy (GTDB): domain Bacteria; phylum Verrucomicrobiota; class Verrucomicrobiia; order Opitutales; family UBA2995; genus UBA2995. The sequence continues at coordinate 2,521 of JAPUIL010000586.1, forward strand.
ATTCTGGATAGAAAACAACAACCTGTGCCAATCGGGATACCTGGAGAAATTTGTGTAGGTGGCGCTCCGGTTGCTCGCGGTTATTTGAACGATCCGGATTTAACGGCCGAACGTTTTATTCCATCTCCTTGGGTAAAGGGTGATATCCTATACCGTACCGGGGATGTGGGTCGATACCGGAACGATGGGAGTATTGAGTTTATTGGTCGCAATGACCAGCAGGTGAAAATCCGCGGATATAGGGTTGAACTTGGAGAAGTAGAAGTTTGTTTGTCTTTACATCCACAAGTTCGTGAGTGTGCTGTAAATGTGCTGGATGGAGATTCCGGGCACAAGAGTCTGGTAGGGTACATTGTTGTTAAGGATAGTAATTCGTCACCCGGGATTCCCGAGATACGAGACTTTTTGAAAGAGCGATTGCCGGAGTATATGGTTCCGGCCTCCTACGTATTTCTGAAGAATTTGCCTTTATCGCCAAACCGTAAAGTCGATCGTAAGTTGTTGCCGCAACCCAAACTGGATCGAACCCAACTTGAGCAAGCATTTGAAGAACCGCGAAACTCTATAGAGGTGGCACTCACTAAGATATGGTCTGAAGTGCTGGAAATAGACAAAATTGGAGTGCACGATGGTTTTTTCGAACTCGGAGGTCATTCACTTATTGCATCCCAGGTGCTTGCCAGAATTCGCAAGGATCTGAAGGTGGATGTTCCGATGCGTACTTTTTTTGACAACGCTACTATCGCTGAGTTTTCAAAAATCCTGGAAGCCGAACCTGAATTCAATTCCGTCTTAGTTGAACAGGTTCCCGCATCTTTTCAGCAACAAGGGCTTTGGTTTCTGGATCGTCTAAAAGGAGGAAGTCCCGAATACAATGTATCCAATATGCTTATTTTGAAAGGTGAGCTGAACCGGGAGGCGCTGGAGAAAGCCATCAATGCGATTGTACAGCGTCACCAGATCCTGCGCACCTCTTTCACGGAAAAAGACGGTCAGACATATCAGTTAATTTTTTCTTCTTTGAAGATCGAAATCCTTTTGACAGACTTGCGTGCCCTACCAGTCAAGGAGCGAGAGA
>JAPUIL010000587.1 GCA_027297085.1 Verrucomicrobiota bacterium
AAAAAGGTGGTGTTGACTTTAGGCCTTTCTGTGAGTAGGGAACTTTCTTGTCACTCAGCGGTTTGAAGTGTACCACCACAGGATGCCTTTTTGATGTGATGTTTAGAACAGCCAAACGGGTCAGGGGAACAGCCAAACGGGTCAGCTTCATATTTCATATGGACGGGCAAAAGTGGAAAGGTCTTGATGGTTGATAATGGGCAAAAATGTGCTCGCCGCGCTCCGGAGTATTCAACTTCAGCTTGACATAAATTGGTGATGTAACATGTTACGAATATGACAGCAAAGGATACAGCGAAGCGAATGTCTGATTACCGATCCCGTTTGAGGCGGGAAGGATTGCGCCCGGTGCAGGTTTGGGTGCCGGATCAACGGGCTGCAGGTTTTCAAACCAAACTCCGAAAGCAGGTGTTGCGACTAGATCCACAGGATGAGGCCGATGCCTTGACTTTCATCGAGCACATCGCCGAAAAGTAATGAGGCGCGGCGACATTGTGGTCGTAGCCGCACCCGGTGATTATGGAAAGCCACGCCCGGCCGTCGTGGTTCAAGCGGATGCATTGACTGAAAGCGGCATTGCAAGTGTTATTCTCTGCCTCTTGAGTTCGACCCTGGTTGAGGCTCCTCTAATTCGCCTGACTGTTGAACTTACTTCAGAAAACGGGCTTCGACAGCTATCGCAAATCATGGTGGATAAATTGTTTGCGGTATCGCACGAACGAATAACCGGAGTGATCGGGCGCATCAATGATGAGCAACTGCTTCGACTGAACCGTATGTTGGCCTTTGTTGTTGGAATCGGATAATCTATCCGAGCAAGGCTGGAATGAGAAGAGGCGGTGGTTGATAGAGCCAATAAAGGAATCGGGCATGTGGGCCAAAATCAGACAGGTTGTGAGGCGATTGGCCTGCAACAATAATAGGCGTTGTAATTCAGAGACTTATTGTTTTTTTCTTCGTCGATTATGAGTGAGTCCTCCAAACAGGCGACATGGGGTGGACGGTTCTCCAAAGGACCGGCGGAACTCATGCTGCGTTTTAGTGAATCCGTGTCTTTCGACCAACGGCTCGCCCTCTTTGACATCCAGTGCAGCGAAGCTCATTCGGCAATGCTGGCTGAGGTGGGGCTGATTACGGAAACTGAAAAGGCAGCCATTCACAGTGGACTGGCGGAGATTCGCAATCAGGTTGAGGCCGGAAAATTCGCTTGGGATGAATCGCTTGAGGATGTCCACATGAACATCGAACAGGCACTTACAGAAAAAGTGCCTGAAGCTGCCAAGTTACACACCGGTAGGTCGCGGAATGATCAGATAGCCACCGACATGCGGTTGTTTTTCAAGTCAGCTTGTTCAGAGCTTGATGGTGGACTCAAAGCAGTCCTCGCTGCGCTTCTCGATCAAGCTGAAAAAAACCAGCAGGTTTACATCCCTGGCTATACTCACTTGCAACGGGCTCAACCAGTCAGTGTGGCTCACCACCTTTTGGCTTATGTTGAAATGCTTGGCCGGGATCTGGATCGGGTAGCCGCCGTCCAAGAGGAAGCCAACTGGTGTCCGCTAGGATCTGGTGCGATTGCCGGGACGACCCTGCCTATCGACCGGGAGTTTTCAGCCAAGTATCTCGGCTTTGTCGATGCGGATGGAACTCCCCGGGTTTCGAGAAATAGCATGGACGCGGTGAGCGACCGTGATGTGCATTTGGATTTTGCCTATGCGTGTTCGATGATTGGTTTGCACCTCTCGCGGCTGGCTGAAGATTTTATCCTTTGGTGCAGCTCTGAGTTTGGGTTTGTCGATTTACCTCAGAGCTTTTGCACTGGCTCGTCCCTGATGCCTCAAAAGAAGAATCCCGATGCCATGGAATTGGTGCGTGGGAAATCCGGCCGGGTGATTGGAGATCTGCAGACCCTCCTGACTATGTTGAAGGGATTGCCCCTAACTTACAACCGTGACCTGCAGGAGGACAAACCGCCGGTATTCGATGCCTTGGATCAAACGCTCATCTCGCTGCAAGTAGTGGAGGGAGTGGTTTCTGGATTGCAAATGTCTTCCGAGAAATGCGCTGAAGCGGTCGCGGATCCGGCGTTATTTGCGACAGACGTAGTGGATTACCTAGTCCGAAAAGGTGTCCCTTTCAGGCAGGCGCACCACATCATTGGCGCCCTGGTGGCATTTTCGGAGGAACATGCTGTGCCATTGAACGAGCTAGCACTGGAAGACGTGCAGAAGGTGGATTCCCACTTTGAAGCTGACTGGGTAGATTGTTTCGACGTTGAGAAGGCATTGGCTGCCCGTGAAAGGACCGGCATGCCCGGACCCGCGCAAGTAAGTAGCCAGATCGAGGCGTGGTCAGATCGGATAAGCTGAACCGGGTCTGGATCTACCGTTAATTCGAGTCATTTTGTCCTAACAATGACCGGGCGGTTTTCTCATTGCATCGGTCTATTTCCTGCTAGAATTTGTCGTCGCCTTATGTCTCCATGGCTTTTGAGTAGGCACCGCCCAAGCCTTCGTTGAATTTAGAATACAATTTCCAGGATGAATCAGTTAAAACACGCGATCGGATTTGATCCCGACTTTTCTAGCCAGGTTGAAGATAACCAGAAACTGGTGGAGTTCGTGAACCTCAAACTCGCAGCTCGCGGCTATCCTACCTACGGCGATCCTGCAGATTTTCCGTTTCTGCAACTTGCTGAATCTCTGCTAGCCAGTTTTGTAGAGAAACACCGATTGTTGAAGCACCACTTATGTCCGGTTGATGCCCGGATCCATGAATTTTTGAATGCTTATCTTGGAGTTCATGCCAAGGAAGTTGGGGAGCAGACCTTTGTGCCCGGCAGCAGTTTGGTTGTAGAACGTCATGGATTGGCCCGCATGCTTTCTCTGCCTCCAGATGCGGATTCATTTAAGTCCGACATCATCGAATCTTATCGAACGGTTAACGGGGTGCTGCATAACCCGAAAAACGATCGTCGCACAACCAAAGGAGTATTTCACATTGTAGAAGGTGGGCTGCCCATTCCCGCGGACAAGAAGGCCGTACCCGTATTGACCTTTGCCCGAATGCTAAAGCATGCGTTAAATCCTCCCAAAGATTTACAACGCCTACCCTTTACTTCCACCCAGGAAAACCAGGCTGAGTTGTTCGTTTCGCTGCTGTTGCGACCCATCATTTGCCCGGAAGTGGAGAGTGTTATTGCGGAGAAGTCTATGGAAACGCGGTTTTACGTTCCTGGAAATCTGGTGAGCAATCTCGATTTTGTGGAATCCATCTTTGGCAACGCAGGCGATCCCTATTTACCCGGCAACAATTCTCAGTTGGACCTCGAACACTGGACGGGACATACAGGCGGGGTCATTCTTGCGCCCCAGTTGACTCAACTGAAGAAAAAGTACTTAGGACTCCCCCATGTCTCTGAAGCGACTGATCGTCAGAAAAAGGATGGCATGTGTTGGGAATCCGAAGACGAACTCTATAATGACGGAGGGGCTTTCAAGGTAACATGCCGAGACCATAGAGGGGTAATAGTAACCCTTATCGCAGACAATTATTTTGGCTACTGCAAAAAAGAAGTTAAGACTCAAATCAGTTATGCAGCCAACCTCTATGGGCAAGTGGAAGAAGAACACGCCGGTGGTGCCGTGGCCTTCCCAAGCTATGATTTGGGAGAGGACTTTCATCTGAGCCATTACTTCCCCGAAGTTAACCATACATTTAAGGAGGTAGTTAAGAATTACGGCGAAATCATGAACGTTCAACCGGAGGGGTACGCCGTGGATAAACAGTATCCAAGTATTGTATACGTACCAGAGGATGTGAACATCGATCTACACGACCAAAAAATCACCTGGGAAAAAGATGGGCGGCCGCAACAAATTCATCTGGTGCCAAATACTACCTATGTATTGCCTTCCGGATATAAAGTGGAAATGGGCCGCCTTTCGGCAGGGAGTCGCTGGCGTTTGTTTGGCACCACGGCTGAGGGCACATTTTGTCACAAACCATGCACGGTATCAGGTGGCGGCAAGTCGGAGATCTCAAAACCCATTTCGGACGCCATGGTGTTCGGTCCGGTCTTTGTTGCGGATTTTCAAAGTGATTTTGACCGGGTAGAAGAGATCGTCAATCGTGAGTATGGTCAGCGTTTCAAGAAAGAATCCCGCAATCGCAAAAAGGGCCGGCCTATTTTGAGTACAAATCGCTCACTCGGCTCGGTGGTTAAACTTTTCACTCCGTCTTCGGCTTATACCGACGAGCATAATGACTATGTAAGCTCTATACCGCATTATATCCGTGACCTGGTTTTTTCAGTAAAACGATTCTGGAAGCCCGATTGGGGCGAAAACTGGCGGCAGCGTTTTGGTGTGGACGTGATCAATGGGATGTCCGGAAACGAGCTCAAATACCGCGGGACCAAATTAGTTACACATTACCTCCGGGTCGGCTTTATGCCTGACGGATCCTGGAGGACCTTTAGCCTGCGGAAGGATTTTAATCCTTCTCGAAAAATTCAACGTGAAGATGACATTACCGTGTCCATTACGGTACCTGTTTCTTCCGGGATACCCTCTAATCCGCGATTTAAGCACCGAGGTCTCAAGTTCACTAAAAACTGTGAATACCGGTTTTTTCAACGGCCGGATGACGCCGTTGTTCGTGGCTACGACAAGCAGGCCGAATTGGATTTTTCGGGTTCGAACGTTTTCTTTTCCAATTATGCTCCCATAAACCGTGATGAGGCGCACGAGATCATGAAGGATGCCATACGGTTTGATCAGTTTACCGAACCGATGCAGAAAATGATCCGTCAATTTGTAGATGATGAAACGGGGCCCGATTATATTGTGTGCACCGCTTTCCCTCGCTTGGTCGACGGCAAGCCAACTAAGAATCCTCGTTATCTCCAAACGCGGCCAACCCTCGTTCAGCCGCGCCAAAGGTACCTCTCGCATATGGGCGCGCGATTTTTCCGAGGTATTCCTTTGGGCAAGCAAGTTCCGTTTCCGGTCAATGCGGTTCTGGCCGGCCGCCGCAATAATCCACCTGACCAAAAGGCAGGTATTCGTCCGCTCTGTGTATACAATCCCCTGCATTATCAGGAGTTGCCGGAACTGTTTATGGATTTTATTGCCAGTCTGACGGGTAAATCGCCTTCAACCACAGGTGCGGGATCGGAAGGAGCGTTGACCAAGGGACCCTTCAACGCACTGGCGCCCATTGTTGATTTGAACAACGCTTTGGTTTCGTACCTTATTTCTGGATACGCGTGCTTTTCCTCGGCTGCCGGTTGGATTGGACCCAAGTACCGGGTGGATCACGACATAAGCCTTTTGGTGCCCGAGATCTGGTGTCGTATGAGCCCAGAAGAGCAGGATGTAAATTTCCTCATCGAACAGGAATACCTGGACCGGATTGAAGATTTTGAATATGAAGGAAAATCTATTCCGGGCAGCCGCCTGGGCTACCGGATAAATAAAAAATTCGTTCATACTTTTTGCGGCCGAATTCTCAGCAATCCATCCACCATTTTTTCAGAGGACATGCTAAAACCTGAATTGCAGGACGAGGCGGTATACGTGGATGGTATCAACAACATCGTGGAAACTCAAAAGCGAGTGGCGTTGCTGTATTTTGAGGATGGTTCGGCTGAAAATGCCTGTCCGCCCATAAAGGCTTTATTGAACATCATGGCCTACGGAGAATACGAAGGAAAAACTCTGGCTGATCCTGAAATCCGCGAACTCTTTACCGCCGAAAACTGCTACGAAAGCGACTGGTATCAGGAGCGGCTCATCACGCGGCATGAAGTCAGCGTTAAACTGGCCAAACGCTATGTGACCGGTATTCAGTCCTTTCTGGACAAACCTGAATACTCAGAGGAATGCAAACGCCTGAAAATTGGCGAACGCCTTGCAGAAGCACGGGCCTCTCTGGAGCGGATTAAAGCGCAACGCTCGCTTGTATTGTTCAAGGGGACTTTGGGGACGGATCCTTCAGTAACTTTGGCGCTTTAGCCTAACCCAGCGGAGCCGGAACCAAAAGGAAACATATTTTAACGAAACAGAATTCAACACCAGGAATTTTGCCACGGATGGACAGATTTCCACGGATAGATTATTTAGAAGTGAGGCCATTCGACAGGCTCAGGCCAGAAAGCAAGAAGCGAGTAGTGAGAATAAATAAATCCGTGTTTTATCGGTGATAATCCGTGGCTCAAAGAATCAATCGCGGCATAAAAACCTCTCAAACATGATCGTTTTTGAAAAGTAAGGCACTAAGGAAGCCGAGCTCATTCGGAGTAGAGTCCTGCCCTGGATGGCGGAGACTAATTTCCTGATCTGGATTTAGGCCGGGATTGACGCGCATTAGTTTGCGGGCGATGGTGTTTACCTACTCGCACAACATTACCCGCCCTATGAAGTATCTCATTCGTCTGCTCCTTGCTTCTTTATTTGCACTTTCCCTGTCAGTGACCCTGCAGGCCCAAGATCGTCCGCCCAAGGTGGTGCTCATCATGGCTGACGACATGGGTTGCGAATGCCTGGGCACCTATGGAAGTACGAGTTATCAAACACCGAACCTGGATCGAATGGCTGCCAAAGGTGTTCGTTTTGATCATGGTTACTCCACTCCTTTGTGTACGCCATCCAGAAATCAAATCATGACCGGACGCTACAATTGCTTTAACTATTTGGAGTTTGGTTATCTGGATCCCAAAGAAAGCACCTTCGGCCACATGATGCAGGAAGCAGGTTACGCCACCATGATCGCCGGGAAATGGCAGCTCCATGGGATATCCCACAGCCCGGGTAAGTTTCCGGGAGGGGACAACAACAAGCGGCCGCTTGAAGCAGAGGATTGCGGTGGATTAATGGCGCAAAATGTGCATCTCCCGTTAGTAAGTTAGACTATCCAAATTTCAAATAATCACTATGAAAACGCTTCTCATTCGAACCTTTCTTTTTATATTTATTTTTTCATGGACATTGAATTTTATGTGTAGCGCTGCTGACCAGGAAAAAATCTTCATAGCTGTGGTCGGCGGTACCTCATTTGGTGCTCCGGAAAAGTTTGGCAAAGGCCTGGTTGAGGAGGATGGATTTATACAGGTCGAAACCCCCCTCGGATTGGGCCCCAAGCTCTATAAGATGAGTTACAAAGGCGTGCGTTTTTATTATGTGCGCATGTATGGTTTTGAGACGAAGGTACCGCGCGAAAATGACGGAAATGTGCACGTGCGTACCTGGTATTCTCTCTATAAGGTGGGGGTTACGCACGCGATTGGAGGCGCCAGTTCCGGAGCTATCCGAACAGATTACGATTACGACGACATCGTGATTATCGATGACTTTATGGTGATGGAGAATCAGCGTCCGCAGGATATTCTCGATTATGCCGGGATTGAACGGCTTGGAATTTTCCCCAACTTTTCCACTCCATTCAGTCCATCCCTTCGTAAAATGCTTATTGAGGAGGCTCGCAAGGTGCAAGACGGCTATACCGGCAAGCTTTGGGAGTATGGGACGTTTTTTCAAAATAACCCCGGCCGCTTTGAAACGGCTGCCGAGATTCGTGCCATGCGAATCCTGGGTGGCGAAATAACCAGTCTCAACGTCGGAACTTGCACTGAGTATGCCCGGCAGCTGGGTATCCGATGGGCTGCGATCTGCTCGATCGCAAACCCCGCGGTAGGAGTTCGTCCGTTCAGCTTTAAGGATATGCAGGAAAGTGTGCAACGCATAGCGGTTCATGCCATTCCGATCGTTTTGGAAACGATCGCCCGTATACCGGAGGAAGGCATGGATCCCGAGCCAATCAGTACCGGGGAAGTCTACACGGGTTCTTACACGGATCCGGATGCTAAGTCTGATCAGATTATTGATTCGGACCGCAA
>JAPUIL010000588.1 GCA_027297085.1 Verrucomicrobiota bacterium
CACCTCGTTCCATTGCCGTGCCACCGAATGTTGGGCCCGAGCTTCCCCTAACCAACCGTAAACCACAATACCAAGTAAAAGCAACCTCCAGAGCATAATCGATGATAATTTAACAAAAATATCGTATTTCGGTTGATGCCTGTCTCCGGAAGGTAGGTTGGACAAAGTCGGATTCCCCCATGGAATTATGAATGATGAATTATGAATGATAAATTGTAGTAGTTTAAATTCATAATTCCTGATTCCTGATTCATCATTGACTTCTTCTAGACAACTAGCTGCCATTATGTTCACTGACATCGTCGGGTATACCGCTTTGATGGGCAAGGATACCGAAAAGGCGCTGGCGCTGATGGACAGGAACAAGGGTATCCAAAAGCCCCTGATCGACCAGCACAACGGCACCTGGCACAAAGACCTGGGCGACGGTTCCCTGGCCAGCTTTGTCAGCGCGGTAGATGCAGTGTCCTGTGCATTGGAGATTCAAAAAGCACTGAAAGAAGACCAGGAATTAAAAATCCGCATCGGCATTCATCTGGGAGATGTTACTTTTAAAGAAGGCGATGTACATGGCGACGGGGTCAATATCGCCTCCCGAATTGAGTCGATTGCCGATCCTGGCGGTATTTATATCTCAGAATCGGTGCACAAGGCCATTCGAGGCCATCACCAGCTGCAAAGTCAGTATTTGGGGGAAGCGCAGCTTAAAAATGTGGACTACCCAGTCAAAACCTTCGCCATGAAGGGGGAAGGGCTGCCGGTCCCCACCGATACAGCTGAAAAGCACTTGTCTGGGAGACTCTGGGCGGAAATCAAAAGACGCAATGTGATCCGCCCTGCCATGGTGTACTTATTTGTGGCTTTAGTAGTCGCTTTCTTAGTACAAGCGGCGGTTTCAAATGATGCCTTACCGGGTTTCTACGCTTCTTTCCTTTGGCCAATACTTGGATTGGGTTTTGTAGTAGCTACTTATCTTGCTTGGAGTTTCGAACGAAGCCCTCAAGGTTTCATACCCACTACCTCCAAAAGGTCTTGGGACAACCCATACTCCGACACCCAAAAAAAGCCTTTGACCTCCGACTTTATCATTGTGGTATTGGTGCTGGTCATTGCCGGGATGTATGCCTTTCCACAATATTTCGGCTTAGGCGGCCGAGCACCCATTGCCGACAAATCCATTGCGGTTTTGTATTTCGAAAACATGAGCGGCGATGAAGGCCAGGAATATTTCAGCGATGGCATCACCGAAGAGATCATTTCCCATTTGGCCCGGATCACCGACCTGCGGGTGATCAGCCGAACTTCCGTGCTGCCCTACAAAGGAAAGGGGACCAATATTCGTGATATCGCAGATAAGCTCAATGTCAGTGCGGTGCTGGAAGGCAGTGTGAGAAGATCCGGAAACAAAATCAGGATTACCGCCCAGTTAATAAATGCCCAAACCGATGAACACTTATGGACTGAAGTGTACGATCGGGAGCTGGCAGACATCTTTGAGATCCAGTCCAGTGTAGCGAAGGCCATTGCCGACAAATTCAACGTTCAAATAAGTCGGGAGATTGAAAAAAAGATCACTACTCCTCCTACCGACAATTTGTTAGCCTATGATCTCTATTTACAGGCCTTAGCCAAGAGTGGCAGATGGACTGGTTTCGGAATCGGTACCTATGTAGGAAGCGGCCAGGCAGCCATAGATCTATTAAAGAAGGTTTTGGATCTTGATCCAAATTATGCCCAGGCTATGGCCCTGTTATCCGAAAATTACAGGGATGTTGGAGTCAGAATCCCGGGAGGTCGGGGAGATGAAATGATAGATTCGTCCGTTTTCATGGCCAAAGAGGCAATTATTCACGCCCCGGATGAAGCCACGGGATATATCGCCTTGGCTAATGCCACAAGTGGGGGAATGAGAGGAAGAGTGGGGACTGCTGCCCAGCCAACTGACCTGAAATGGTATCAAAAAGCCTATGAAGTCGACTCAGTCGCCGGCCGTGTGCCCTTGGGCAACGCCTACCTTGAGGTAGGTTCTTATCCTCAGGCCATGAAACTATTTCAAGAAGAAATAGAATATAGTCCCAGGCAACATACTGGTTTTAAGGCAAAAGCTTTTGCCTATATTTATCTAGGGCGGGCTGATTCGGCCATAAAATACCTGAGAATTGCCGATGACCTGGCCCCAAATGTCCAGGATGTGGCAGCAGTCTGGACATATTTGTATGTGTTCCAGGGGGATATAGATTCGGCAGAACCTTATGTTAAAGCCTATTATACGACTGATTCCCTGGATACTCTGGGGTATAACAAAGAAATGGGGGTCTGCTCCATTTTCGGAAAGAATTGGGACCTGGCTGAAAAATACTACGCTAATACCAATTACAGAGACATGGACCTTGGCCTGGTTTTGATGCGTACAGGAAGAGAGGATTCGGGAAGGGTAATCCTGGAAAAGGCGTTGCAATTCAGACAAGAATTGAGGGATCCCTGGCGTGGGGATTATTCCCGTATCAATGCTATGTTGGGTAATTATGATGTAGCCATCGCTGAACTAAAAAAATTGGTGGATGAGGGTTGGCATGAATATTACTGGCTCAAGAACGATCCCTTCTGGGATGAGATCCGTCACCTGCCCGAATTCAAGCAGATCGAAACCGATTTTTACCGCAGGAATGAGGAGATGCTTCAGGAGATCAAGGAAAAGGGATATTAGCACAATTACGAATTAGGAATTAACAGGTAAAATCCATACAACATGGCAAGTAGACAATTGGCTGCAAATAATGTTTACCGACATCGTCGTGTATACAGCCTTGATGGGGAAAGACTCGGCCAAGGCGATGGAACTGGTGCGCCTTAGCAAGGCAATCCTGAACTTAAAACACTATTTGAAATTAGAAGAAAGAATCTTGCCTTAACCAACGATTCACCCTAAGAGAAAACAGATGTCAGAATCTACACGCCAGAAAACTAGACTCTCCAGATCACAGGAAACCAATCCTCACGAAGCCGCTCTCCGCTTTTTAGGTTAATATCAGGAAAATTTGGAGAGGTTCTACCCGGACGTTGAATAAAACGCACGTCATCACCAACTAGTCGAAATGAAAGCGTCCGATTCGCAGTTTTTCGAGTGTTTGCGTTTGCTCCATGGATCAATTTGAAATTGAAGGCCACCACATCACCCGGTTCCATCGCCCATGCCTTAATCTCGTAGTCGCCGCTTTCAACATCCGGCAAATCCATAAAGTTGGATCCATCTTCATAAAAACTCTCCATGGTCGACCAACTGGTCGGGCGGATTTGCTTAGGCAACTTATGAGATCCGGCAACACATCGTAGGGAGTACTCTTGCTCTCTTGAGTCGAGCGGGATCCAAAAGCTGACTGTCTGCTCACCGTCAACGCAATAATAGGGCATATCTTGATGCCAAGGTGTGGCTACGCCTGTACTTGCCTCTTTATCTAAATAGTGATCATGAAAAAACTGGGCAGACCGAGACCTCATGAGTTTTGCAGCAATGGCTCCCATCGGGGAGTTATA
>JAPUIL010000589.1 GCA_027297085.1 Verrucomicrobiota bacterium
GTCGGCGATTATGGCTTCAAATTCCGGGACCAGGCGACCCATGGAACCGGGTTCATAACTGCCGAGGCGATTTGAAAATACCAGGTTTGTCTCGGTGGAGCCATAGCCCTCCAGGAGACAGATATTAAATCGTGCAAAGAACTCGCCGGTAAGTTCTGCGAACGTAGCCGGAGACAACGCCACCCGTACATTGTGGGCCTGGTCCATTTCAGAAACCGGCTGTTTCATCATCATGTAAACAATGCTACCGAGCATGTACGTGACAGTCGCTTCAGTGGCAATGAGTTCTTTGAGAAAACTGGAAGCGGAGAATCGTTTACCAAAACAATAGGTAGCTCCGGTAAGCAGTACTTGCCAGAGACAATTCAGCGCGTTCGTATGAAACATTGGCAGGATCGTGTATGTCCTGTCATCGGACCTCATCCCCAGTGCCTCGGCGGTCAAGATACCCCACCAGAAAAATTGCGCATGTGGACAGACTACGCCTTTAGAAGGTCCAGTAGTTCCCGAAGTGTAGAGAATTGCTAGCGGGTCGTGCGGTTTGACATCCTGCTCGGGAAGTGCCACATCACCGCGTTCCCACTGCTCCAAAGGAATCTCACTGAAGTCAGTTAGGAGCTTCTCGTCAAAATCCGTATCGATGAGCCAAACGGCCTTAACGTCTTGGAGATCAGCGTCGGAACTGATTATTAATCCTATGAGTTCGCTCGTTGTTATGATCGCCGAAGGTTCTGACAGATTGATCTGATGCTTAAGCTGTTCAGAGCGGCACGCAGTGTTAATGGGAACCAACACAGCACCCAAATATCCTGAACCGAGGAACAGTTCGAGTAGCTCCATACAGTTCGGCAAAAAAACCACGATTCGGTGTCCTTTCCTAATCCCGGTGGAATAAAGCTTACCAGCGACCTCAGCGGCAACGCTCCATGCCGCTCGGTAACTCAGTGTCGCACCGGCGCCTTCAATAAACGACTTTTGGTGCCGTTGCGCCTGATGCTTCAGGATTGCTGGCAATGTTTGGCTTTCCAACGAGATATCGCGCGCAGCAAGCGAGACGGACTCTCCGAGAGCCTTCGGAATATCCATGACAAACCCTTGATTCTTTCGCCCAGCCTAATTCCAGATAATTCGAAGTGAAACACCGTATAACCTCGGGGGGTCGTATACGGCCTGCCGATATCCAAAGGGGAACACAAAGGTCTTGATGAGATTCGTTTCATCCGTCAGATTCTGTACGAAAGCGCTGAGTTCCCACTGCTCACTGGACGAAAGATACGATAACCGTGCATTGGTGACAAAATAGTCGTCAAGTTCGGAAGCCGGATCATTGAAGTTATTGTTGAAACGCTCACCGGCGTAAGTGAAGTCGACTTGCGCCGCCAGCTCTCCGTTCATGAATGGCCAGCGGTATCTCGCCAGACCGTTTATGTCTATGTTGGGCGCGAAAGCCATTTTAACGTCTCGAGTGATTACACCATTGTCGACGTCTTTGATTTCGCTATCCAGCAAGGCGATGCCAAAAGTCAGGTCCAGACGTCCGGTAGGGGCAATCGAAATCTCCGCCTCGCCACCATAACTTTGGGCGTCAGCGTTTGAGATTGCACCCCCGATTCCCAGCCAGTTAAAGGTCTGGAAATCCGAGTAGTCGTAGTAGAACACCGCTGCGTTGAAACGGGCGCGTCCGCCCCACCATGTGGTCTTAAAGCCGACCTCGTAGGCATAGAGCGTCTCATCCCCGTACGGCACATCTTCCGGCTCCACAATGCTGAAGAATCCGTTGTTAAAACCACCTGCCTTCGTTCCTCGAGATATGGATCCATACACCAGCACGTCGTCTGATGGGCTCCAATTGAGCGCGACTTTCGCAGATATCAAATCGTCAGTGCGCTCGGTTAAGTCGCCTAGTGCTTCTTTTGTAAAATTGCTTGCAGGTGTGGGAAACTCTCCGTTTACGCGAAACTCTTCCTCGAACTTTTTCTTGTCCTGCGTAAAACGGATTCCGGTCGTTAAAGCTAGACTGTCCGTGAATTCATATTCGACCTGCCCAAAAAGAGACCAGGAATCAGTTTCAAGCTGCCAAGGTCCGTCAAGCGTAACAGCGCCGCCAAAAAATGCCGCCTCCGGGTGTGCCTCGGCATCCTGATGGAGATAGAAGAAGCCAGCAGTCCAGCGAACCCGATCCGAACTGCCTTCGGCACGAATTTCCTGCGTCCAGTGTTCATTGTCGAATGGAAACGCCGCCGTGCAGACGTTATTGATTGTCCCATCGCAATCTTCTATGTTGCGGCGTCTGAGATCCAAGTAACCCGTGATCGAAGTTAATGTAAATCCCTCCAAGTCCCACTCGGCACGTAAAAGCATGAGCGTTGACTCAGAGTCCAGTTTCTGGGGATTATCGGTCCAGACTTCCCGCGGTGCTTCTACGCCAATCTGCCGTTCGTTGAAGCCCACCGCATCGACGCCATCCGGATTAAGGAATGCCAACCCGGTTTCCGGATCAAAAGCGACCGGATCATGGTCCGTATAGAGCGGGATGATATCACGTTCCCCGTATTGAACCTTGGCAAAAATCCGGAACTTTTCCGTGGGCTGCCAGGAAATCTGGCCACGAATATCAACCGCGCCCGCATCCGCCCCATCCGGGAATGGTCCACGGTTTTTAATGTATCCGTCAGCCTCATGGACCAACCAGGAAAGTCGGCCACTCACGTTTTCGGACAGCCCGCCGCCAATTGCTCCTTCAAACCGTACTTCATTGAAAGACGCAAACGTCCCATCCACGTACGCGTCGAATTCCTGGCTTGGTTTGTTCGTGACGAAGTGGATCAAACCGCCCGTCGAATTTCGTCCGAACAGCGTACCCTGGGGGCCACGCACTATTTCCACACGCTCCAGATCATACAGGCTGAAATCGAGCGCTGTCTGCGGAAGAAGATAGAATTCATCGGCGTATGCAACAACTGGAGATTCATGCGCATCACCAAAATCGTTGAGTCCCACACCCCTTATGTACATACTGGATGATGCACCTCTTCCCATGGTTGAGAAGTTTTGTACGCCGGGAACATGCGCAACGATATCAGTGCTGTTTCTGTAGCCGAGCTTACGCATTAGCTCGCCGCTAAGCGCAGAGATGGATATGCCAACATCCTGGATATTTTGCTCGCGTTTCTGCGCCGTAACGATGACCTCCTCGAGAACAATTGAGTCTGCGACTACGGGCAAAGAAACAAAAAGGAAAATTGCAATAAACAACTTTGAGGACTTTGACATAATAATTCCCTCGCTCAGGTTTGAGTCGAACTATCATCAATCAATGTTCGACTTAAAATGCGTACCGAGCCGATAATAGATGGTTCTGAAGACCAGGGTCTAATCACCAGTTCGAATAGTCCATTATCAGTCTCGCTGATGGTGTGGCGCGGCACTTGCATTTCACCGTTTTTTATGCCGTAAATAAAATTCTGTGCCTCTGATTTCACGGCGATTGGAATGGTTGCTATGACCAAGCTAAACATCAATGGAGAAGAAATCGAGCTCGACGTGGAACCGGATATGCCGCTTTTGTGGGCGCTCCGCGACTGCGCCGGCCTAACAGGCACAAAATTTGGCTGTGGTATTGGAATGTGTGGCGCTTGCACCATTCACCTTGACGGCAAATCGGTGCGTTCATGTGTTACTCCGGTTGCTTCGGCCCGTGGAAAGTCCATTACAACCATCGAGGGGCTGGCTGGTGAATTGGCTCAGCTACTGAGGT
>JAPUIL010000059.1 GCA_027297085.1 Verrucomicrobiota bacterium
TGGAGCTGATCGATCGCCTGCTCCCCCACCTCAATGATGGAAAACCAGCCAACACCCTTCAAATGACTGACGACGAGAAAGCGGCGCTTAGGCAATTTTTCCTGCTTTCCTCGAAACCAACTCTGTTTGCCGCCAACGTAGCTGAAAATGATCTGGCCGATCCGGAGGCCAATTCATACGTGGCTGAGGTAAAAAAGTATGCGGCTGAACATATGGACGCCGAATGCGTTTGCATCAGTGCTCGCTTGGAATCGGAACTGGTCGACCTGAGTGTGGAGGAAGGGAAGGAATTCTTATCCGATTTTGGAGTGACTGACTCAGGAGTGTCCGGTCTCATACGTACCGCCTACCACCTGTTAGGACTCATGACCTACTTTACAGCGAGTGAGAAGGAAGCCCGCGCCTGGACCATCCAGGAAAACACCAAGGCGCCTCAGGCCGCCGCGGCAATTCACACCGATTTTGAAAAAGGCTTCATTAAGGCCGAGGTAGTATCCTACGACGATCTGGTCGCCGCCGGAAACACGCAAGCAGCCCGTGAAGCAGGACGCTACCGCCTGGAAGGGAAGGAGTATGTTTTTAAGGATGGGGATGTGGTCTTATTCCGCTTCAATACGTAGCCAGACTTTCTCACCGGATGACTGCAAAAGATTTTTTTAACGCATATTCGATTAAGTAGACCCTATTGTTTCAAAAAATCTAGATGTGATGAAGAACAAGGCGCAGTTTGCAAGCAAGCGCGGGAGCGTAGTATTCTACGTAACCAAGCGGGTTGTGAGCTGGAACGCAGTTCTTCGCGCATGTTGATTTTAGCCTTCGTACCGAGCCCTTGGCGACAGCGAAGCGAAAATAACAAGGGCAATTTTGTAACGTCACTATTAGTGGAATTTGAAAAGTTTATACTAATATCCATAACACACTGATTTTTAATGAGATAAAGCCTGTTCTTTCGAAGGCGTTTGAAACGTTAGGGTAGATCCATCCTTTTATAGAATCTCTTTAGACATTCGTTTTGCACTCATCCTCGGGCTAACATGCCGTGTGTTCCTCACTCTCCGCTCGTCAAGCACGACATCTTAACTCCGTGAGGCACCTGTCTAACCGTCGTACCTCGTTGAAGAACTGGTAGGGCGATCTCGCCGAGAGCGCCGTGAATTCCTCCACCTTTCTGCCTTCAGCCTTCTACCTTCTGCCTTCTACCTTCTACCTTCAGCCTTCTACCTTCTGCCTTTTTCAAGATCTTCAATTCTTCGAACCGGTTCACCCGTATTCCATCTAGCTTTCCAACCCGGCTTTTCAATAGTAGCCCGGAAGATCACCGTGTTGTGAAGATCGAGGTCGCCTGTCCAAATGAATTCAGCTCCTTTGAAGTCATACTCGCGAAAGGGCTGAGGCGGACGCACCGCCGCCTCCTCAAATTCGGTGGCTGACTCCCACGCACTGTCGTCAAAATCGACAGTGAACCAATCTTCAGGAATCGGGATGTGCTTCACAGGAGGTTTCTCCCCTTCCATAGGACCAAAGAAAAAGCACTTCGCTTTCCAGCTTGAATCGCTGACTACATCGTCGCCCAGTTTGAGTATAAATCCGCCGTCGCCGATTTGAACATGCTCGTACTCCTTGCCTGTAATGGCATCGGCATTGTCCCGCGCCATCACCGCGATCGTCATGGGATACTCGGGAAGCACATCTACCGAGATGATGTTGTGCGGCATGAACTCGATGGAGTCGACGGCCACCAGTTTGCCATTGATGTATAGCTTAAACCAATTGTCGGCATAGACATTGAGCTTAACGATATCGCCCGTGTTGGGCTTAACGATATGTTCGGGAAGTCGATTGCGCCGTTGCGCGGAAAGCGGTACAAGAAAGGAGAGACAAAAGAGCAGGCATAGTATCCGAGTCATGCCATAGAGTATGACTCGAAGTATTTCGAGGTCAAGACACCCCGAGCAACTCCCGGGCGTGCGTCTGGGCGACCTTGGAACGCCGGCTTCCCAGCATGCGAGCCAATTCACCTAATCGAGCCGTCTCGTCATCATGTATTGGTAAAATGGTTACTTTGGTGTCGTCGTCAGTCTGAATCTTATCCACGAGGAAATGTTGCTTTCCCTTAGCGGCGACCTGAGGCAGGTGAGTGACACAGAATACTTGGTGGTTGCCAGAAAGATCAGCCAAACGTTCGCCAACCACATTACCGATTTCACCCCCGATGTTGGCATCCACTTCATCGAAAACCAATACCGGCGTATCGTCCAGTTTCGCGAGTAGAGTTTTCAGGGCCAACATCACTCGGGCAATCTCACCACTGGAAGCTATCTTATTCAGTGGAAGTGGCTCCTGACCCGGGTTCGCGGAAAAGACATACTCGCAGCGCGAGTTCCCGTGCTCCCGGAAAGCGTCTTCGGCATAGACGATTACATCGAAGCGGGCTTTTCTGAATCCAAGCGATTCGAGAAGCACGGCAGTTTCCTTTGCCAAATTGGTCGCTGCTTTCTCCCGCTTGGCGCGTAGCTTAGCCCCCGCATTGAGCAACTCGCCTTCCTTTCGTTCGATAAAATTGTCGAGTTTACCCAGGGTGCCCTCAATGTCGGCCTGCATTTCGATACGGAGCGATAGGCGCTCACGATTCTCCATGACTTGCTTCACCGAGGGGCCAAACTTGCGTTTTACTTCCAGCCACTTGTTCATCCGGTCCTGGAACGCGTCGATTTCAACCTCATTAAAGTCAGACTTCCGGCGCAGTTGAAAAAACTCGGAATTGATATCGTCAAGTTCCACCACCGATTGGTTTAAACGATCCGTCAATTCGGCGGTGCGTTTGTCGATCTCCGAAATCTGCCGGGAAGTCATTACCAGCCTTCCCAATTTGGAAATGATTCCGTCATCTCCACTCAAAGCTTCTTCAACTTGATGTAAGTGTTGGGCCAATTCCTGGGCCTGGCTGGCCACATTGAAATCACTTTCCAGTGCCTCAATGGCGGCTTCTGAAATAATGTCGACCGAGTCGATCTGCTCCATCTGGCTTTGGTAATAGGCCAGTTCGTCGTCGGAGAGTTGCGACTTATTTTGAATCTCTTCCTTCTGCCGCAGCAGCGACTTCCACTCGGAAAATAACTCCTGGTAGACAGCCATATCCATGGCTGAACCAGCAAAGCTATCGAGTAACTCTAATTGATTCTGCCAATCAAAGAGCTTTTGCGGCTCACCCGGACCATGAAAATCGATCCAGAAAGTTCCAAGCTTTGATAGCAGCGAAAGCGTGCACAGCTTCCCATTTATAAAGACCTTGCCCATCTTGGTCCGGCTGATGGACCGCCGTAGCAGCAATACATCTTCCTCGCAGGGCGGTAAGCCATTGTCTTCCAGAAACGCGTTTATTTTTTCCGAATTCGGGAATAAAAGCGCCGCTTCGACTTCACAGCCCTCCTCGCCCTGGCGAATGACGGTCTTATCCACCCGGTTGCCAGACAACATGCTGAGCGCCCCCAGCAACACAGATTTCCCGGCACCCGTTTCTCCAGTCACCACAGTAAAACCAGAATCCAGATCCAGAGAAGTCTCTGTCATTAAGGCAAGGTTTTGGATGCGTAGGAACTGTATCATGAAAGGTAACTGCCAGCTTTAGTTAAACACCCACAAAATCCAAGTATTTATTAAATCTCCGCCGAAAGAGGAATTCAGTGCGATTGGGTTCCATATTGAAAGCTGTCAATTAAGCTCCATCTAGGTAGGGCAATCGCGTCCCCGCGATGCCGCCGAAAACCAACGAATTAGACCCTGCCAGAGCCTGTTGTCCTAACGGACAACGAAAATATATCGCTAATGGACAGTGAAACTGGGATTCGAAGTGACCGATGGTTCCGAGCCTAGCGAGAAAAACATGTGGATAAAACTAACTGTACATAGAAAGGCCCCACTTTTTGGTGGAGACCCCCATGGCCTGCCAAGCCGGCTTGTCTCGCCGTAGCTTCGGAGGTGGAAGTCTCGCAGTGTTATTTAAAGATGAAATGTCCGCCTACGCCCCTCACTACTTTAGGTGAATGCTTTTCCGGAGTGGGACATAAAAATGCCTCCGGGAAAATTCCCGGCCAGATCCTGATTTTAGGTAAGATTCAAAAGCTCGGGCCTTTCCTATCGTTCTAAATCTAATGG
>JAPUIL010000590.1 GCA_027297085.1 Verrucomicrobiota bacterium
ACCGGCATGAGGTAAATTCCGGGATCCAGCGACGCTGCATCCGACAGCAAGCCGCCACCAGCGGCGCGCCGAAAAACGAGGGTCTTGCCATCCGGGCTAAGGGTGAGCTCGCGGTAGTGTGCTGGTGTCTCGTTTACCGTGCGTGGCGAGCCTCCCCGGCTTCGCACTCGCATGATTCTCCCGAGCCTCTGGTCGTTCCAGGCTACGTAATATACCCAGTCGCCATCCTGGCTGACCACCGGGTACAGCTCGAAGATGTCTTCGTCGTCGCGGGTCAGACGTTTCGGCGCATCGTCTCCGGCTTTTATATAGAGGCGCCCGAGAGATTCGAACACCACCGCGTTTTTTCCCGGAACCTTTTGCGCCCAGCGAGGCATACGCGTGCGGAAGTCGTCCGGTGCCACGTCCACCGCAAAACGTGGGGCTTCATACACAGTCCTAGTGTCATCGACTCGAAAAGGAATCTCGCTGACTTCGCCCGAGTCAACCGCCACTCGGTGAATGCCACCTTCCGACCAGAACACGATGTGCTTCGAGTCCGGCGTGAACGCCATGTTCGGATCGACTCCGTGCACGGCCCAGCTTTCCTGCATGTCCTGATCGAGACGATCCACAAGCATGCGTTCTTCACCGGTTTTGAGGTCTTTCAAGAACAGCCGGCTGTCTGCACGCACGCGCCGCACGAACCCTAGATAGCGGCCGTCAGGTGAGACCGTGGGTCGTACGGCCCCGCCAGGGCCACCGGCAATGTCCTGCACTTCGCCTGTCTCGAGCGTCAGACGCTTGATCCGAAACGTCTCCCGATTGGAGTCCTGCGCGTAAATGAACTGATCACCCGGGGTGACGTTTTGACTGTAATAAATGGCGGTGCCGTCGTGTGCGTAGACAGGCTCCCCAAGCTCTTTTTGAAACTTCAGGTTCGGACGCTCTACCGCAACTACGCCTTTGCCGCCGGCAAGGTGATAGAGCCAGATCTCACCTGCCCCGAGCGAACGTTGGGTGGTGAAGTGCTTTCGCGCCGCGATATACGACCCGTCTGGCGACCAGCTAGGATTGTTGGTAAGCTGGAATTCTTCGTCCGTTATTTGAAGTGGATTCTCGCCGTCCAAGTCCATCACCCAGATATTATCCGCGCCGTTCCGGTCCGAGGTGAAAGCGATGCGTGTGCCGTCCGGGCTAAATCTCGGTTGCATGTCCCAGTGGAATCCAGGAGAAATATTCCGCGCCTCCCCGCCCTCGATCGGCAATAAATAAATGTCCCCAAGAAAATCGAAGGCGATGGTGGACCCGTCCGGGCTCACATCGAGGCTCATCCACGTTCCCGTCGTGGTATCGATGTTTATGGTACGCGGCGGCACCGAGAAGTCGGGTTCGCTGACATGCCATTCCGGTTTCTCCTCATCCTCCCCGGCAGAGGGGTCAGCCGCAAACAGGAGTGGTGCGGATACAAAGGCTATAGTGGCAATAGCCAATGTGCGAAATATGATCATCTCGGTTGATGAGAGAGCGGCGTTGGCTATCATAGGATCATTATTAGAAAATTAGTTGGAATTGAAGTCTTCGGCGCGGTACAGTTGTTCACCTCGTGAGCTGCTTTCTTCACGTTGTTTAGCGACCTGTTCTTCGGTTACTGTGGATGCTCTATTGCCCCAAGCATTGCGAATATAGGTGCTCACGTCAGCAAGGTCCTGGTCGGTAATCGCTGGATTTGTCCCGAGACCCGGCATCACCGCAAGGGGTGTATAAGTCTTGCCACTCACCTCCAAGGGTCCTTCCAGGCCATGCAAAAGGACTTGAATCAGACGATCGCGTTTTTTCGTTACCCAGTCCGAGTCGGCAAGCGGCGGTCCAAGATGAAGTAAACCTTCCCCGTCCGTGCCGTGACAACCCATGCAAACAGCTTTACTCTCGTAGACAAGTTGTCCTCTTTTGAACGAAGCAAGTGAGTTACCTCTTAAAGAACTTTTCCTCACTCTTTTTTTTGCACGCAACGCTTTTTGCACCTTTGCGAGTTCTTTTGAAAAACGCCCGGCCGACTTTCCGCTCTGGGTCTTAAGGAACCCTCGAAACGCCCCAAGCTCGGTTCCGAGAGCCGTGACGACCGTGTCGCGAATCAACTCAGATTCGATTTGATTTTCGATGATTGTAAGGAGTGCCAGCCACGCGCGCTCGCCGCCCAAGCGAGCCAGGCATCGAGCTTTGTAGGCATGGCTAGTATCTATCGTTTGAATACATGCATCAACAACCGATTCCTTTGAATCATTCTCGCACGAAGGCGACACTTCGAATGCCGTCATGAGAACACTCCTATCGCTCGAACGAAGCGCTGCTTCGACGGCCCCAGCATTAACTTTGCCCAAACCCTCCAAGGTCCAGAGTGTGTGTAATTGCCCCAGCGGTTTTGAATCATCGCCAGCCATTTCGTTCAAAGCCGGCACAAGTGATACATCACCCAGTTCTACAATGAGACGTTGCGCGGTGTCGCGCCAAAAGCCATTCGCGTGGGCCAGGAATGGGAGTAATTCAGCTGCGGGTTTGCCCTCCAGCTTAGGTACTTTGCTAGCGGGCTTGCTTTTCCAACGAACACGATAGATGCGACCTGCGTCATTATTATGCTTATCCAGGTCGCGGCTAGCGTATTGCTTGCGCAAGTAGGTTGTAACGTAGGCTTTGTGCTGAATCAAACCGTGGTACATATCCACAATTATAAGCGTGCCGTCCGGCGCCGTAAAATTATTCACCGGACGAAAACGCTCGTCCGTCGAAGTCAAAAACTCCTTTTCTCCATAGGGATGAGTGCCGGTGTGTTCGAAGTTTTCAAAGGTGCCAAGCTGGATGGCCTTTACCAGGTTAGCCGAAGATTCACTTACAAATGCGTAGTTGCGAAACGGCTCAGGGAAATTATCACCGCGATAAATCAACGGCCCGCAAGCACTCGTAGCATTCACCAGCTTTCCTGCTTGATTCAGTGTATCCTCCCGGTAGGCACGATTTACGCCGGGAGTAATACGGGATGGGTAAACCCTATTGCTGGTCACTTGATTGGCGGGCATTGGATCAAGGAAGCCCGGTGTAAAAGCATCTCCAACCAGCAAGGTGCTATTTGAATTATAAAAAAGCCGCCCTGCATTGTCTTTTGAAATACCGAACTGCCCTCGTGTTGCCGTGTTTTCCTTAATCCACTTGCCTTCGACCCTACGGTAGCGGCTTGATGATTTTGCGTTGTAAAACCAATTATCGTGGCCGTATAGCATGCCATTGGCCTTGTGCTCCGGGTTACCTCCTTTTGCATAGTCCGGATCGATTAATTCGCGATTTTCCACCGGTGTAAGGCCATCGCGCTTGATGTAAAATAGAGCATCTCCGTCATTAAAGATTACCCCACCATGCGAAAAAGAGATAAGACGCGGTAGGACGAGGTCGCTGAGAAAATCTGTGCTATTGTCCATCCGGCCGTCACCATCTGTATCTTCCAGTATCCGAATACGGCCATTCGGCGTATCCTCACCGTTGCCGTCAAGGTCTGGCATGTAACTGCGCATTTCCGCCACCCACATACGTCCATTCGGATCGAAAGCAATCGCAACAGGATTCTCAACTAATGGTTCCGTAGCCACCGGCTCAATGACAAAACCTTCTGCGAGATCAAATGCCTGCATAGCCTCAGACAAGGCAAGAAAAGGAGCCGGCGGAATGCGGTTTGCGGGGATGGGGTCTACCTGCGTAGCGTTTCCTTTATCTTTTTTGTCTCCCAACTGCGCAAGGGTAGCCAGGGGAAGTACCGAGATCGTCAATAAAATGCTTAGGTATTTTGTCATACTTATTCGAAATAACTCGTGCAATGGAACCTTGTCATGATTTGAAAAGAAAGTAAGCTTTAAAAAGCAAGCCGCTTGGCAACACCTGTGAGCTGGTCTCTTTGATAATACCAAACGCATCACAGGCCTCCGCTCAATCCTTTACGCACACTTCGGAGTCAGTGGTGAATGGCACTCGGTTAAGCACTTTCACGATGAGTTTTCAATGCGTTGATGCCCACAGGGTCATTCCTTGGAATCGTGCATGCCAATGCGGGATTCAAGGTTTGACCTTCTCGCGCGGATGTAGCCTGGCTCTCCAACGCGCATCGCGGTGTAGTTATTCCCAGGATACAGGATCGTCCTTCCGGTATTCAGCCATAGTGTTTCTTTCTATTTAGAGGGTTGAAGATCGGGCGATTGAAAAGTGAAGGATAGGAAAACGCTTTTTGTCATCCGGCTGGCAGCATATTCCGAATAGCGGCAATTTTCCATCGGTTATCTTCGTAGATGACGATGAAAGTGCTCCACATCTTCCTGACGCTGCCATCGGTGTTTGTTACTTTATACCGGGCGTCCGCTATAGCGCTGGTTGGATTTAGGAATCTAATTGTTTCAACCGCAAGGGTTCTGGAGCCCGGTCTGCTGGCTGAACTTCGCATCATACCTTCAAGGGCTGTATCAATCCCCCTTCTCCATGTACCGGAAGACACCAGCTGATCAATATCCTTTACCAGGATACTTTTTAACAGTTCTGCATCCTTGGTTTCCCTGGCCTTACTGTATTGGTCTATTAAGGAAATGATTTGCTGCTCATCTTCCTTGGCGCCGGAGATGTTTTGGGCATACGTGGGCGCAAAAAACAAAAAAAGGATGAAAGTAGTGAGTAAGAAGTTCTTCATGATTCTTGATTCTGGTTTGGTTGTTATCATATAACCCTATGGAAAGGAAATAGGTCAATTTGAAAGGAACCATGGAAAGGGGTCCTGGTTATAAAGTAACCCAAAGCCTGGACCTGGGCATCCGGCCACCACGCCCTGCCACTTAACGCCAACCGCAAAGAATCATCAAAACACTAGGCAGGCTTTAGGTTCCACTATTTCTTTTTAAGCAAAATACTAGGACCTCTCCCTATCTCTTTTTTTAGGTCAGATAATCGTCACTAATTTCTGAATACAATTTCTAAAATACTAAACATCCCGCCGCCGCCTTTAAAGGCTAAGGCGAGGCACGGCAAGGGCCGACCCTTTTCAGCCTTCCTATTTAAAAGTCGCTGGAGACCCAAATGGGGTTAGGATCGTCTGGACCGGGGCGGATAGAGACAGAAGGATCAGCCATTGTACGTGCGCTAGGCCCTTGCGCGCGACGAATCTGTTCGAGAGGTGGCCTCATCTTTTTCGCGGATTCACGATTGGTCTGCGTCTTGGCGAGCACCGAGTTTATTTTCGGGCAGGCAATGGCGAGGGAGCGATTTATATTGTCAATAGCACGCGCCATTGCTGCTGAGTCTAGCTGTATTGCATCGCGCATTCTGTGGTAGTTGATGAAGATTGAGGTTTTACTCACTTGGCCAGTCTCATAGTTACCATAGTACGGGAGGTCCCATGCGTTTTGGCCAATTTTTACTGACTTTGCACGCAGTATCTGTATGGTTTCCACCTCCAACCTTCTCACCCTCTCTTTTATTCTTTTTGCGGTATTACAATCATTAGCGCGTAATGCGTCCGCCTCTCGCAGCAACGATTTGAATCTATTTAGTTTGGCTCGTGCTATGCCCACCAGGTTCTCAATTTTGAATTGCAGACGCCTGAATTTCTCGTACTTGTTGATATTCGAGGTTTCCCAGGGAATGGCCCTGTTGCCCGAAGGATCTATAAAAAACTTTGGATTGTTAAACGCATACTGATAGGGATTACTACTTAGCGGACCAATGGTGTTAATCGGATCGCGGGAGATAAACCTTCCTGTGTTTGCGTCATAATATCTGGACCGGACGTAGTAGAAGCCACCCCCCTCATCCATCACGCCATGCTCTCCCTGCCAGGTAAAGAGGTTATCCAGCTCGCCGGCGAAGTCGGTCAGTTGGCCGAACGGTGTATAGGCATAACTACCGATCACCGTGCCGCTATTGTCGGTGATAAAGATCGTATTCCCTATCTCATCGAAGTGGTAGAAGCTGCGGGCATTGTCCGCCGCATTGATGCTGTAGAGCAGCGCCCCACCAGGCGTATGGATGAAATAGCGGAAGTCAGCATCAGCTTCTCGCTCAATAGAAATGGAAACGAAACCGAGCGCATAGTTCCAGGTGTATTCCCGAGTTTCGGCGGTGCTTGTCCGGGTCAGCCTGAACCCCATGGCATCGTAGGTGTAAGTAGTCACGTCGCCGCTTTCGTCGATTCCGGTAAGACGCGAAGCCAAATCCCAGTCATAGCTACGCGTATCGTCACTGGTGAGCCGGCCGAGGACATCGTAATCGTAACCGCTGACCTGCGAGGCTTCATCGTATGTCTGCACACTTTCAGCCAGTCCTGTAGTTGAGGCCGCCAACGGTACATTGCGACTCGCCGACGTGATCTGGCCTTTGCCATCGCGGCTCAATGTGATGTCGGATATGGCCCCTTCGGCCATCCCAACGAGACGACTGTTTTTGTTGTAGCTGTAAGTTGTCGTCACACCATTGGGCCGGGTGAGAGTCGTCAGGCGACCAGCAGCGTCATAACTGAAATCACTGATACCTTCCACCCAGTCCGCCACCCGGTTCAGCCGCCCGTTGGTATCGTAGCTGTAGGTGATGGCTCTGTCGGGCGCCAAGGTCATGCTCGTGATACGTCCGGTGGCGTCACGCTCAATTGTGATGCCATTCGATTCGTTGACGCGGTCGTTGTCGTCGTACCCGAGATTGATTCCGTTGTCGGTAGCAGTCAATCGGTCGTTGGCATCGTAAAAATAGGTCATAGATGTACCGTCGGAGAAGTTCCTGGACCTCAGCCGCCCTCCAAAATCAAAACCCACTGATTGCGTACCCATCGTGCCTGGGTAAGTGACCATCGATGGGCGGTTGCGGGCGTCGTAGCTGAAAGTGCGTGTGTTGCCAAGTGGATCGGTACTGGATTCATGGCGTCCACTGACATCATAGCTACGCTGCCAGACGTTGCCGTTGGGATCGGTCAGGGCGGTGATATTGCCCAGGGTATTGCGGGAATAGCTCGTGCCGATGCTGCCTCCCCCCAGTGTGATGCCGGTGACCAGACCACGCGCATCGCGCTTGTACATCGTGGTGTTGTTGAGTGGATCGGTCGTCGAAACGAGGCGGCCTAGAGCATCGTAGCTAAGGTTGCTGATTTCACCCATCGGGCTGGTGACCTGGGTAATCCGCCCCATCTCATCTGAGGCGAACGATGTGGTATTTCCTAGCGGATCGGTGGTCGAGGCAATAATGGATTCGTCATCGTATGTAGACAACCAGACTTCACCGAGCGGGTCGGTAGTGGACGATAGACGGCCTCGGGCGTCGTAGTCGAAGGATGTGGTGTTGCCGTTCTCGTCGGTTTCGGTAGCAATACGCCCCAATGCATCATAAGTACGACTAGAGACCCCTAAGAGCGGGTCCCTCACACTCACCAGACGATCGTTGTTGTCATAGGTGAAGGCAGTGGCTTTCCCGTTTGGGTCTTCGAGGTAGGTGAGATTACTGTTGGCATCGTAAACAAACCGAGTCGTGTTACTGTTCTCGTCGGTTTGGATGGTGACGCGATCAGCATTGTCGTAATTGAAACTGCTAAAACTGAAATCGGGATGGGTTATCCGATTCAAGCGTTTCATGGAGTCATAGGTGAAACTCGTTTGGTTTCCGGCCGGATCAATGCTCGTCGCCATTGTGCCGTCGGCGTTATACGTGTTTGAGTTTGCGCCCCCAACTCGGTTTACGCGTGTCAGAAGCTGGCCCTGGCCATTGAATGTGGCCGTCTCGACCTTACCGAGTTGGTCGGTCTGCGCGGTCAGGTTGCCCGCAGCATCATAAGCATAGCTTTCAGTGGTGCCGTCACCATAGGTGACTTCGGTCAGGTCGTACAGCGTCACGTTGCCGACCACTCTCGATGCGTAGTCGAAGGCCGTGACGGCGCCGTCCGCTTGGGTCACCGAGGACAGCTTGCCGCTAGGGTCGTGGTAGGTGAACGAGGTCGTCGCTTCGAGCCGGTCGGTTAGCGAATTACGACGTCCGACCGCATCCGAGCCCATGCTCATCATCTGCCCGGTCTCATCCTCGCTCTCGCTTAACTCTCCTGTCGGCGTGTTGCGGTGGACTCGTGTGTTCCCCAGCGGATCGGTGATGGTCGTGTCGTTATCGACATAGTCGAAATCGAAAACATTACCGTCCCCATCGGTCTGGGTCGCGACCCTGCCGCTGGCGAATTGATTGCTGGCATCGTAGAAGGTCTGGGTGAAAGGAATGTTTCCCGCCGGCCGCATGGCACTCAATGTCAGGGCATGATCGGTGCCGCTGCTGGTGTCCTCGTAGGTATAGGTCGTAGTGCCGTTCAAAGTATCCGTCACCGTCGTCAGGTATTCGCTGTCGACAGCATCCGTGTACTGAAACATCACTGAAAGGAAAGTGCCGTTTATGGTCACGCTCGAAATTTTTGGAATTGCGTCGCTGTTGTAGGTGAAGTTGAGTCTTCGTCCCAACCCATCCGAAACCATTTGCAAATCGCCGGTGAGCTCATCGTAAGTCAGGGTATGAACATTGCCTTTTCCGTCCTCGATTTTGATCAGCTTGCCCGCCAATAAGTTGTTGGTGGAGAAGTCGAAGGTATAGAAGTGCTCATCATCCGGATCGTAGAGCAAGGCGTCGCCCGGACCATCTGCAATGAGCTGATAACTTGTGTCGAGTTGAGTGATTTGGACCCATTCACCAGTACTGATGTTCTGTAGAAACCGTACAACGCGGCCTCTGTTGTTGACATAGGTTATGGAGTTGCCTGAGCGATTCAGATGGGTATCAAAGTTGTGCAGCCAGTTACTACCCAAGTCGCCGAGAATAAAGCTTCGCCGCAGATACGATCCATAGTAATGCTCGAAGCGTAACGGCATGGGACCACCCAAATCTATATCGGTTATCAACTCGGTAAAAAGTTCTCCCGTGAAAGTGTTAACGGGATCCGCTGCGGTGGTGCTGTTTGGTAAATTTGCTGTACTATCCGCGATGGAATCCTCGGTCGGTGGTGGATCGAGACCCTCGTATTCAACCAGGTAACCAATGATATCGGTTCGAGTTCGAATAACGTCGTTCCATTTACCTCCACTAAAGTGGGCGGCATCCTCTGTTTCTACCCAAAAGGGATCATTGTTAGGTTCATTTTCGTGCCAGCCTTGGTAATCGCTGAAATCTTCTTCGGTTACCCAAGACCAACCAGAAATAGGGTCGGGAGGGGAGTCGGGTTTAGGTCGGCTGCCCGTATGATCGGCCCCGATCCAGGGTCCTGTGAATACTCCGGTCTCTTCAATGGCAATTCGGATGAAAACATCTTCTGATTGCGAAGTAATCACTGCCAAATGGCCGTTTTCAGGCGGTTTCTCTCCAACCTGATGCATTCGATCTTTGGCGGCATCCCTAGCTTGTTCCCACATGAGTCCGGGTGCGTCGACAAACTCATAGTAGCTGCCAGTTCCGGCAAAGTATATTGGCTCAGCCGTAGCTGGATGCGAAAATACGTTTCCAAAGAGCAAACACGCAAATACCCCGCCGCGGAGGCCAACTAATCGATCGGAAAGAAACGGCATGAAAACGGAAATGAGCTTATTGTTCAGGCTGTGAAATAGAGGATATACTGCCAGAGTGAGAATGGAACTTCCCTCTATTGATGTCAATTGGTGAAGTCTGTATATTTGCGGAATAGGTAGTGCTGATTCCATCAAGTTGTCGAAATCTGTATTTGACCCAAGATCTCATCTCGGTTTTAAAAGAAGGGGCAGACCACTTTGCAGAACTCACGTTGAAAACGCCGATAATGAAGTACATACTAATAACACTGTTAGCGATCTTCGGCACTTCGTACCTGTATTCAGAATCTTATTTTTACGATCCAGCAGGTCGCCTAATACAAGTTGCATACGAGGATGGAACCGGCATTTCTGTCTCCCATTCGATTTACTCCACCTAAACGCCTATAAAACATGGACTTTTACATTAATGGACATTGACAAACATCCTCGAATTTTGGCAAAATATATGGCAGAAATCAGAATTGTCAGTTATGGGACATCTTCGCCAAAGAGGAAACAAGGGAAATTGGAAAGCTATCTTCAAAGATGGCAATGGGAAGTTTGTTGAGCGGACTACCAAGACCAATAACCTAAAAGAAGCTCAAGAAATCTTAGCTGAATGGGAAAAGGCTGCACGTAAGGCGAGACGGGGAGAACTTACCCAGGCCCAAGTCATGAAAGTGATGAGCGAGTTGGTTCTTGCCTCGTCCGGAGAAAAGATGGAGCGGGAATCAACGAGGGACTTTTTTACTCGTTGGTTGAGAGGCAAGGAAACTCGAAGAGGCCGTTCCACAATCAAACGATACAAGCCAATTTTAGAAGGCTTTTTAGACTCCCTAGCGGAACGGCGAGCAGATGCCATCATCGGAAGTGTTTCAGCCAGGGAAGTTGCCAAATACATCGAGGAGCAAATCAAGCAAGGAAAGAGCTACAATACCGCCGACCTTCATCTGAATGTACTCTCAAGCGTATTTCGGGCAGCGGTAAAAGAGGGCCTAGCCATAGTGAATCCAGCCGATGCCGTTGAAAGGTTTGACCGACCCGCCGAAGAGAGAATCCCGTTCACGGATGAACAAGTTCGACAATTGTTATCTGCCGCAAACGATGAGTGGTATGGCATGGTGGTTCTTTCCTACCATATAGGGATCCGCATCCGTGATTGCGCAAACTTGGTACACCAAAATATCGATTTCGAAGCCCAAAGCCTAACCTTCATCGAAAGCAAGACAGCAAGCCGGAAGAAAACCCAAAGTCCAGAGACCACGGTATACTTGCACGAGGAAGCCTTCCAGTGGCTCAAGAACCGGCCTGCTGGCGTTGGCATGGCTCCACTGTTCCCTTCCTTCCACGGAAGGTCAACAGGCAGCGCAGGAGGGCTATCAAACGCCTTCAAAAGACTTATGGGTGATGCTGGAATTGTTGTACCGCTAGGTGACAAGAAAGAGGGGAAAGGCCGACAATTCCGTAAGCTAGGGTTTCACTCACTAAGACATACTTTTATCAGTCGGCTGGCCAATTCCGATGTCTCTGTGGATGTTCGGAAAGCTATGGCAGGCCATTCGTCCGATGAAATACACCGACGATACACACATTTAGACCTTTCAACTCAAGCGGCTGCTGTAAACAGGTTGCCCGGGATTCTGGTAAATTAACAGCCTCCTGCACCCATATGGATATGGATACCAAGCGGTCAGCCCTTGGGAAGCTGCCGGACATCAAATGACAAGGCGTCAGAAACATCTTCCACCCGAAGAGTGGGCCTTTGGTTATGCCAAAAAAGAGTGGCTAGAAACAGAATTCCAGCATTGTTGGATTCCAGAGGAAGAGCTTGTTGCTGCAACACAATTTGAATACACTCGTGTTGCTTTTCAGAGAG
>JAPUIL010000591.1 GCA_027297085.1 Verrucomicrobiota bacterium
TGATGTTTCGCATAATAAAGAGCGTATTGCCTAAGCCCTTTATAACGTCAGGTCCAGAAATTCCTTTGGTGTAATAACAGGAATACCTTCAAAAGGCGCGAGCTCTAGCAGGTCCTTATCTCCGGTAATGAGATAATCAGCCTCTCCATTTGCTGCAAGTTCCAGAAACTTGTCGTCCTTGGGGTCACGACAAGCCTTAACGTGCCGAATGACTTCCACAAACACTGAAATGCGGGCGAGTAAACGAAGAAATTCCTGGCGATCCTCGGTTGATGCATAGCGATCGAATTTTTTCCTCGATAGCACATCTGCCAGTTCTTCAAAGGTACTTTCAGATTGCAGTATAGTTCCATTTCTAGCCGCTTTCGTTACAGAAATAGCGGGTATGGAGTTGGGCAGAAGCAATCGACTAACCAGCGTGTTTGAATCTATGACAATCCGAACTTATTCCACTCTAGATAAGAATTTTTTTCAATTTATCTTCCGTCAGGCCTTTGGATTTGGCCTGAGTTCCGACCTTGTCGCAAAAGCGTTCGAATGCATCCACATGGGCCGCAGTCAGCTTTTCGTAATCTTGCATGGAAAGCAGGACAGCTGCATTGCGGTTGTAACGCTTGATCACCACAGGCTCTCTCTGGGCTGCATCAAGAATCTTTCCAAAACTTTGTTTTACTTCGTTGGCTGTGACTTGTCGCATATGAATTCAGTCCTTTCTATTTTCGTCTATTTCAGACGAATTAGACGAAACTGTCATTAATTGGATTTTAGTGGATAATAGTCTTCCACCCGTTTTTAACCTTTGCGGAGTCACGTTGTTTCCCTAGGACTTGAATTCTTCTACTTACAAAAACTCCGGGATCGCAATCCCTCTTAAATCTCCACACATGCCTAAAACTCTATTATTTCTTTTTAGCGTCCTTTGTTTGTCTACGTTTTTGAACGCCAAGAATCCCAATATCCTCATCATCCTGGTGGATGACATGGGCTATGGAGATCTGAAGAGCTACAATCCTGATTCCAAGATACCGACGCCTCACCTGGATAAATTGGCGGCCCAAGGCATGAGGTTTAATGATGCTCACTCGGCTGGCTCTCTTTGTCATGCCTCTCGATACGGGCTGATGACCGGGCAGTTGCCCTTTCGCATCGATTATTCCCTCTGGCCAAAGCATGCACTGATCGAAGAAGACCGCATGACGATTGCGTCACTACTGAATGGCGAAGGTTACCACACGGCCATGGTTGGGAAGTGGCATCTGGGATTTGAAGAAAACGGCTATGAAAACTCGCTGCCAGGCGGACCGGTGGATGTGGGGTTCGATAGCTATTTTGGTATTCGGGCTTCTACGGATATTCCTCCCTATTTTTATATAAGTGGGAACCGGGCGCTGGTCCCACCGGTTGATCGAATTTCTGACAATTTTAGTGATGACCCCCCTTGGACGCGAATTCAAGGAGCCTTCTGGCGGGAAGGTGGAATTGCACCTAACCTGCAACTTGAGAATGTGCTTCCGCGTTTTACCGATGAAGCAGTTGGCGTGATTCGGGACCATGCTCGATTGGATTCTGAGAAACCGCTCTTTCTTTATCTAGCTTACCCAGCGCCTCATACTCCCTGGTTGCCATCAGAAGCCTTTGTCGGCGCGACCAACAATATGTATGGCGACTTCACTGCCATGGTGGATCACATGATTGGTCGTGTGCTAACCGCTTTGGAAGATGAAGGTATGCGCGAGGAGACCTTGGTGATTTTCAGTTCGGACAATGGCCCCGTCTGGTATCCAAAAGATGTCGAGCGATACGATCATGATTCAACCGGTGGTATGCGTGGTATGAAAGGGGATGCCTATGAAGGTGGGCATCGTATGCCTTTTATCGTGCGTTGGCCGGGTGAGGTGGAAGCCGGTTCTGCTACGGATCAGACTATTTGTTTTACCGATGTGTTGGCAACTTTTGCGGAGGTGACAGGCAAGAAATTGCCAAAAGGTCAGGGGCCGGATAGTTTCAGTTTTCTGGCAGCCCTCAAGGGTAAGGGAAAACCAAATACCGATGTTCGAGGGCCATTGGCTCTAATTTCAGCTCGTGGACATTATTCTCTTCGCTCCGGAAAGTGGAAATATATCAATGGTCTGGGATCCGGTGGTTTCTCAGATGGTTTTGATAAGGATTACAAAGCAGTGAAACGAGGACCCAACGATCCGACGGCACAATTATATGATATGGAGAACAATTCAGGAGAGACGACCAATCTTTTTAATACTTATCCTGCCAAAGTGAAAGAGTTGGCGGCTGAATTGGATCGAATTATTGAGGCAGGTCATACGCGTCCTTATTAGGGTATGCATAACATGAGTAGTGCTCGCGTGCCGAATGTGTCAGGTCGCAGCTTTCTGCGAAGCCCGAGCGAGCCGTTTCCGACCAGGCGGTTTGGGCCAAACCGCCCTGCCATATTAGCGTTTATTCTTATTGGTTTCTTCTATGTCATCTTTCTGCCTTCATCCTTCTGCGTTCCAAATCGCCCCAATATCCTTCTAATCGTTTCCGACGATCTTGGCTACAGCGACCTGGGTTGTTTCGGAGGAGAGATCGAAACGCCGAACCTTGATCGGTTGGCAGAAGAAGGAGTGCGACTTACTCAGTTTTATAATACCGGCCGTTGTTGCCCTTCACGTGCAAGTATTTTAACTGGACAATACCCGCATCGAGTTGGCCTGGGGCATATGACCATCGATTTAAACCGTCCTGGCTATCGTGGACGTGTTTCTGAGGAGGCGCAAACGATTGCCCAGGTTTTGGAGCCAGCTGGATATCGATCGTTTATCGCCGGTAAGTGGCATTTAGGTACGAAGGATCCGACGCAGCATGGGTTTGAGGAATTCTATGGAACGCTGGTCAGTGCCAAACGGTTTTTTGATCCGAGTCATTTACTGCGTCTACCTGAAGGGAGAAAGGCTCTCAGCTATGAGGAAGGCGAGTTCTACGCAACGGATGCGATCACCGACCATGCGTTGGATTTTCTTTCCCTGGCGAGGGAAACGCCTGAACGGCCCTGGTTTCTATATCTTGCGCATCCAGCTCCACATTTTCCGTTGCATGCGCCCAAAGAGGAGATCGCCAAGTATGCCGATCGATACCATGAGGGATGGGATAAAATTCGCGAGGAGCGGTTAAAGAAGATGAAGGCTCTTGGAATCGTTTCGGAAGAAACAGAGCTCACGCCGCGGTCGCCTTATTGGAACTACGGAGAAACGGTAACCGGGACCAATCCGGCTTGGGCAGATATCTCAGACCCCAGTCGGCGAGAAGATCTTGCTAGGAGAATGGCAATCTTTGCGGCTATGGTGGATCGGATGGATCAGCAAATTGGTCGAGTGATTGAGGATCTGAAAGCCAATGACGAATTTGAAAATACCCTGATCATTTTTTTGTCTGACAATGGAGCTTGTGCGGAGTGGGACTGGAAAGGTTTCGATGAGAGATCGAGTAACATAAATCATTTGCACGAAGGTTTTGAAGGTCTGGATAGCATGGGAGGCTCCGGCACTTTTCACAGTGTAGGTTCTGGATGGGCCAACTCATCGAATACACCTTGGCGGATGTACAAGCATTATAACTACGAGGGTGGAACTAATTCCCCTGGCATTATTCACTGGCCGGCGCGATTGAATTCCATGGCCGGGCAACTGCATCGTCAGCCAGCTCATGTGATTGATCTTTTGCCGACTTTTGTAGCGGCTGCAGATATTTCTTATAAGGGAGAATTGCCACTGCCCGGTGAAGATTTATTGGCACAGATATTTGGCGAAGACTCCAGTTTCCGCACCCTGTATTTCGAACATGAAAGCAACCGGGCTATCCGGGAGGGTAACTGGAAGTTGGTCGCCTTAAAACACGAGCCTTGGGAACTCTATAATATGAGCCGGGTAAGAACGGAGATGGAGGACCTCTCTGGAAAATATAAAGATGTGGTCACCCGCTTGAGTGGGAAATGGGACGACTGGGCGGAGGAGAATTTTGTGACACCGCTGCCCAAGGATTATGGGGTGAAGTATCTTAAGAAAAGGGTCGAGGGACGTGGGGCGAGAGACGAGTGAAGTGATGAGTAAGCAGGACTTATAATATAGCCATGGCTGTTAAGCCATGAATGAAAATGTAGGAGCAAACTTGTTCGCGACTCTGTGAGTTTAATAATTGAAGGTTGCTCCTTATACGCGTTAACACTGACACCTGAACGCTGAATTTGATTAAGATTATGATAAAAATTAAGATGAGGACACTAACGACGATTTGTATACTTGGTCTAACCGTCGGCACTTTTCTGAGAGCCCAGGACCGGCCCAATGTGGTGGTAATCATGACGGACGATCAAGGGACCCTGGATCTGAATAGTTATGGTGCTAAGGATTTATTTACTCCCAACTTCGATCGGATGGCGGAGAATGGGGTGCGGTTTACTCAGTTCTATGTAGGGTCCTCGGTGTGTTCGCCATCACGAGCTACTTTGTTGACTGGCAAGTCTCCTCCAGGAGCTGGCTTGACCGGGAACTCTGGAAAGACCGGAGGGCTGCCGTCTGAGCAAGTTACCATTGCTGAGATGTTGAAACCGGAAGGTTACGCCACAGCCCATATTGGCAAATGGCATTTGGGCAAAGATCGGGGGAGGCGTCCGGAAGATCAGGGCTTCGATTACACATTTGGCCATATGGAGGGCTGCATAGATAACTACTCCCATTTTTTCTACTGGAGCGGTCCCAATTACCACGATTTATGGGAGAATGGGAAAGAGGTGTATGAAGACGGCTATTACTTTCAGGACAGTTTGGTAGAAAAAGCCCGTCGTTTTATTTATGAAAATAAGGATCAGCCTTTCTTTATCTACTTTGCCATTAACTTGCCCCATTACCCGCTACAGCCGGATGCAAAGTGGTTGGAGCATTACAAGGATCTCCCGTCGCCTCGTAAAAACTATGCAGCCTGTGTATCCACAGTGGATGAAAAAGTAGGGAAGCTGATCGGAATCCTCGATTCCGCCGGCGAACTTGACAATACCTTGGTCATCTTTCTTTCGGACCATGGACATTCGGTTGAAGAGAGGACGATGTGGGGTGGGGGATTTGCCGGACCTTATCGGGGATCGAAGTTTGGTTTCTTTGAAGGAGGTTTGCGCGTGCCGGCCATTATTATGGGACCGGGCATTTCGAAGGGAATAGAGATTCACAATTCGGCTATGAGTATGGATCTACTGCCGACCATTGCCGATTATTGTGAGGTTTCAAAACTTCCCCAAGGAGTGGAAGGCACGAGTCTACGATCCATGCTGACGGGTCAGGATAAACGCCTCCGGGACACCATGTATTGGAATATGAAAAACGATCGTTGGGCGGTGCGTTATGGCTCGTGGAAATTGTTATTTAATCCACGTGATGACACCAAGGATTATCCGCCTTTGGATCCCAAGAAGGATCGATATTTTCTCGCCAATTTAGACATGGATAAGTCAGAAAGCCGTAATCTTGTCCGGGAATATCCAGAGAAGGCCAGGGAACTTATCGAAGTGTATAAAGGTTGGGAGCATGCGTTGCCGGTGGAACCTTTACGTTTATAATGGCAGAGCGGGACGTTTTTGCCCTACCAATAAACCCAAACGTTTCAAACGCCTTCATAAGGGCAGGTCTTATATGTATTAAAAGCAATGAGTTAGGAATGTTAGTATAGATTTTCATATCCTCACAAAATGTGACGCTACAAAATTGCCCTTTTGAAGGCTAAAACCGACATGCGCGGATAGCTTCGTTCCAGCCCGCAACCCGCTTGGTCACGTAGTTTTCTACGCTCCCGCGCTTGCTTGCAGTCTGCGCCTTGCTCTCCATCACATCTCGATTTTTTTGAAACTGTTGGGTAAAGAATAGATCGTCAGCAACCTAACTCCTACAGTTGAGAGTTCCGAATCGAGGTGTAGGAGTTAGCTTGCTGACGAATCGGTATTCCACGTAATGGTACAACAAAACAGCGATTAGAAGCTAATCGCTGTTTTGTGAAAGTAGGCAGAGACTTAAAATCCACTAGGCCCTTGCTATTAATATGATCACCGCGCGGCGTCCGCCCTCAGGCTATCGTACATGTCCAAAGCTTCGGCGGGTTTCATGTCTTCGTGGACCACCTTGCCGATGGTTTGGATCATAGCTTTAGGGTCATCGGCCTGGAAGATGTTGCGGCCCATGTCCACTCCGGACGCACCTTGCTGAATGGCGTTGTAGGCCATGGTCAGGGCATCGATAACAGGAAGTTTTTTTCCGCCAGCCATGACGATTGGAACCGGGCAGGAGGATGTTACTTTGGCAAAGTCTTCTGGAACATAATAGGTTTTTAGAATGTTCGCTCCCAACTCAGCGCACATTCGGCAGGCGAGTTGAAAATACTTCGAGTCTCGTTTCATGTCTTTGCCCACGGCTGTGACGGCCATGGTGGGAATACCGGCCTGGATGCCCATGTCGATGAGCTTGGTCATGTTCTTGATCGAGCGGCTTTCGTATTCGCCACCTATAAAGACTTGTAGGGTAATGGCCGATACATTCATGCGAATGGCATCTTCGATAGATACTGATAAATGTTCGTCAGACAATTCTTTCAAAATACTGGGCCCACCACTGCAACGCATGACAATCGGTTTGTTGAGGGTAGGCGGTACGATCGAGCGCAGGATTCCACGTGTGAGCATGAGAGCATCCGCATAAGGCATGATCGGTACGATGTTCAGGTCGACTCGTTCGAGACCTGTGGTCGGTCCCTGGAAGTAACCATGGTCGATTGCCAGCATGACGGTCCGTCCACTGCTGGGACGGAAGATGCGGGAGAGGCGGTTTTTCATTCCCCAATCCAGGTTCTGGGAGCCTTTTAGGAAAAAGCCCGGGCTTTTTTGTGGAACGTCTTCGTGGAAATTCTTTTCCGCTTTGGAAGTATCTGCTTCTGGCATAATATATATCTTTGGTGTGTTAAAGAGTCTTAGTTATTAGTGACAAATAAGTTATTGTTTTAATGCGCCTGTAACCATTCGAAAACGCGCGGATTGAAGTCATCCGTGTATTCAAAATGGAAGGCATGGCCGGCATCGTCATAAAAATGTGTGTCACAGTTGGGAATACCCGCGGCCACTTCTTTCCCCATCCAAAGCGGGGTAAAGATGTCGTCCTTGCCACCGATGACCAGGCACGGCTGAGAAATGTCGCCCAGCTGGTCGAGAACATCGTGGGTAGTGCAAGCTGCGGCCTGACCTTCCAGACCATGAAGTGGTTGAGGATCAGGGGAGGTGGCAAATCCTTCGCGGCCTTCAATAAGACCGGCGTAACTTTCGGTGTTATCCCAAAATGGTTTAGTGAAAATCAGGAGCTGAACCCACTCCATGAATTGCGCGGGAGAGAGGTGAGCGAAACATACTTTCATATGTTCGAAAATCGATGTGGCGTAGCTATCACAGCGAGCCCAGGGGCACATGAGAACGGCGCTTTTCACTTTCTGTGGATGGCGCAAGCAAAGTTGTTGAGCAATAATGGATCCCATAGAAACGCCTACCACCCTGGCGGATTCGATGCCTAGCGCATCCATCAAGCCGGCATAGTCATCCGCCATCTCTGCGCTGCTATAATCTCCGGCTGGCTTGTCCGTCTGGCCTATGCCTCGGTTATCTACCATGATGCAGCGGTAATTCTGTTGCCAATGCTCGGCATGCACTTCCCAGACAGCTCCCGGGGCCGTAATCCCCATAATTAAAAAAAGCGGGTCACCGGAACCACGCTCCTCGTAATACATCTGAATTCCGTTAGTTTCTACGTGAGGCATGTTTTGATTGAGATATTCGGGTTAGAAATTGGTAGGGAGAGAATGATTCCCCAAGAAGAGTCAGCAGTTTGTTGAGCCATTTTGAGCGGATCAATACTTTATCCAGAATTCCGCAGTTAAATGATGAAAAACTGTCTGGACACAAAAACACCCGCATTACTCCCAACCTGCTAAAGTTCCCTTCAGGAAGCAGTTAAGGTAATTTCATCGCAAATAGCTACCAGAGCGCTTGTCGGATTGGTTAGATAAATAACTACCCTATGCGTGTTAGTTTCCCTGCATCTCTCCTAATCCAAATCCCCGATGCTTTCCGCCGATCGAAATAAATCTCTGACCAATTTCTGACAGCAATAATCCAAGCTTGAGTCTCAACAGGGATTCTCTAGAAATATAGGGACCACTCCCACTCTACCTCATAGTTTCAAAAAATCTAGATGTGATGAAGAACAAGGCGCTGTTTGCAATCAAGCGCGGGAGCGTAGTATTCTACGTAACCAAGCGGGTTGCGAGCTGGAACGCAGTTCTTCGCGCATGTTGATTTTAGCCTTCGATAGGGCAATGTTGTAACGTCACTAATAGTGGTGCTTGAAAAGTTTATACTAATATCCATAACACACTGATTTTAAATGAGATAAAGCCTGCTCTTTCGAAGGCGTTTGAAACATTAGGGTCTACTCAATCCGCTATGGACCAATATTATCCTCCCAGTCCAGACAACGGTTCTTCTCAATCACGAAAGGATGAAAGCTGAAAATCAGTCGTCCGGTCTAGAGAAGTTCCGGCAGGAGTTGAAGCGCCGCAAGGTCACGCGGCTGGCGATTATCTATGCGGTGGTTGAGCAAAATCCCAAATTCTGAACCTCTAATTTTTGTATTTATCAATAGGTGCAACAGGACTGTTATGAAAGAAAAGATGAACCGTCGCCAGGCGATACAATGTATTGCTGCTCTGGCGCCGGTAACAATGATTAAACAAGCAGCGGCCGCCGATCCCGCAACTCAAGTCCAGAAGAGTGCCTGGTCCTTAGATCAAATCTCTGAAATAGGTCCTTACTCCAATAGCGTACTTCCGAATGGGATTCGCTCGCGATTCGTGGACAACATTAACGGGCTCCGAATGCATGTGCTTGAGGCAGGTTTTGAAGACGGGAATCGACCGGGTGTTCTGCTTTTGCACGGCTTCCCGGAGCTTGCCTACAGTTGGCGGCGTGTAATGGTTCAATTGGCAGAAAATGGGTTCCATGTGATTGCACCAGACCAGAGGGGCTATGGTCGTACAACAGGATGGGATCGCGACTACGATGGCGACCTCGCTTCGTTTCGGCTGTTAAATCTAGTCCAGGATGTGCTTGGTTTGGTATACGCTATGGGGCATCGCCAGGTGGCAGTGGTTGGGCATGATTTCGGTTCGCCTGTTGCCGGTTGGTGTGCAGTCACCCGTCCAGACATCTTTACATCTGTTGCAATGATGAGCGCACCATTCGGCGGTACTGGATCGTTGCCGCTCGATACAGCCAATGAACCGTCTCCAACTATCCTTAAGGATAATCTCTATGAGGACCTAGCCAATCTCCCGCGACCACGAAAACACTACTCGCGGTACTATTGGACCCGTGAAGCCAATGAAAACATGTGGCGTGCATCTCAAGGTCTTCACGCTTTTCTGCGAGGTTACTACCACTACAAGAGTGCCGATTGGAAGGGAAACAAGCCTTATCGACTAGCTTCGAGGACGGCCGTTGAAATGGCAAAAATGCCTACCTATTATATCATGAATTATGCCGACGGCATGGCAGAAACAGTTGCTGAACATATGCCTTCAGCCTCAGAAATCGCCGCCAATAAATGGCTGCCTGACAAGGAGCTTCAAGTATATACGGATGAATACAGGCGCAACGGATTCCAAGGAGGATTAAATTGGTACAGAGCCTCTGTCCTTGGTCGCGCTGAGAAAGAGAGTTTTGCAGGTAGAAAGATCGAACAACCATCTATCTTCATCTCGGGAGTTAGCGACTGGGGTAGTTACCAGAATCCAGGAGCTCTGGAACGATTACAGAATGAAGTCTGCACGAACATGCGAACTGTT
The DNA here is from genome assembly GCA_027297085.1 of Verrucomicrobiota bacterium. Taxonomy (GTDB): domain Bacteria; phylum Verrucomicrobiota; class Verrucomicrobiia; order Opitutales; family UBA2995; genus UBA2995. The sequence goes on from JAPUIL010000591.1 coordinate 9,922, forward strand.
CATATGGTAGATGGTGCGGGACACTGGGTGCAGCAGGAGCAGTCGGAAAAAACCGGGCAATTGCTAGTTGACTTCCTGCGTACTTAAAAACCTCGGACGTCGAATCAGCCTCCCCATCTTTCTCAACCGCGGGGAAGGTAATAAGATCAATGGACCTCTATACATAAAATTGGAATAATAAATCATGCATCGCCAAGTTTACCCAAACGTTTCAAACGCCTTCGTACTGAGCCCTTGGCGACAGCGAAGCGAAAATAACAAGAGCATTTTTGTAATGTCCCATTTTGTGAGGATTTTAAAATCTATTCTAATATTCCTAACTCAATGCTTTTTAAACACATAAGACCTGCCCTAATGAAGGTGTTTGAAACGTTTGGGTTTAGTACAGCGCTGGCAATAGAAGTGGCTGCCCGACATGGATTTGAACCATGACAAAGAGAATCAGAATCTCTCGTGCTACCATTACACTATCGGGCAATGACTGATAGGAATTTGCTTGGGTGATGTCGTTTGTAACTCGGTAGGGTGATGTTGCTTCGTTCGGTACAGCGGCGGAGCCGCCGAGGTAGGGTTTTTGCGGATACGTCCGAAGATGCGGAACATGGCATTAGAGGGCGGCAGTTGCATCCAAAACATGATGACCGCCACGAACAGGATGATCGAGTAGAGGTCGATGAGCTGGATGAGGATCATGATGGGGTTCGACTTAGTCAGTTGCGATCCTCATCGTCTCGTAGGTCAATACGCCGTACTCGTCGAACCAGCGAAAGGCGGCGGTTGGATCGTCCCCTGGGCTCACTGTTACCTCCAGAAAACCCCCGGTTGGTTCTGGCGAGCGCAAAGGCTGTTCGATCAGCGCATCCGGGTCGTTCGATTCCGGATCGCCCGGGTATCGACCCAACCGCGAGTTGGCGTCGACTAGGGCCCCGGTCGAGAACTCCTCGAAGCCTCGCGG
>JAPUIL010000592.1 GCA_027297085.1 Verrucomicrobiota bacterium
CTTTGACGGCCTTGATGGCAAGTTCCAGTTGGTTGGGATCGATATTGTACGTGTCCGGGTCAATATCTACAAAAACGGGGGTAGCACCGAGTAGGGAAATCACTTCCGCAGTTGCGAAAAAACTAAACGGCGTTGTAAACACAGCATCACCAGGCCTGACACCATAAGCCATCAGACTCATCAACAGTGCATCCGTACCACTGGAGCAGGAGATGCAGTGTTTTGATCCAACAAAATCGGTTAGCCTTTCTTCCAGCTCATAAACTTCGGGCCCCATGATGTACTTGCCATGATCGAGGACGCGCTTGATTGCCGCGTCTATCTGCGGACGAATTCGTTGCTGTTGGGTTTTAAGGTCAGTGAATTGCATTGTAGTGGATAGTGGATGGTGGTCAGTGAATAGTGAATAGTGCTATCTCTTCACTCAATACTGTTTATTCTTGACCCTCAACTCTTTTCAGAGATCGTATTAGGCCATGCAGCATTTTAATGACTTCTTGGAGTTTCTCTTTTGATTCGCAAATCGACTTGTTTAGAAATCCCAACTCTTCGACTAACAGCAGTTGCGACTCAAGCTCCGCACTCGAGCCTATGGCAATGTACAGAAAGCGGATGAATTCTTTTGTACTTCCACGATTTGCTCCTTCAGCGATATTACTTGGAACAGAAACAGCAGCCCGTCGGATCTGAGACGTAAGGCCATATTTTTCATCTTCAGGAAATCTCTTGGTGATCAGGTAAATCTCTTTCGTCAATTCAAAAGATCTTTGCCATACTTTGAGTTCCTTGTAATCTCTGACTTTCAATCCAACCTCTCTACTCTCTACTCCCTAAACTCTCTATATGTTTTAGTACCTTCATGCACCGAGTCAGGCAAGGGAGTTTCTTCATCGATATCCAGACATCGCAGACAAACCGTGGATGGAGTTTTGGGAGTCGAGCGGTGTGGTTCTGAGTTCGAGGTCAGAGAATCCTCAAGACTACCCCCAGTTCCCGATTCTCGATTCTCGTTAAACCGATATCGATAGCCGCTTTCCGGGCAAATCATAATGCCATTAGTGTCTGGATTGGCAAGTCTGTGCCCATGCCGACTCATCCATCCTTTCTGTTTGGCAGGAACGCCGGCCATAAGAGCGTAATCCAGTACGTCTGCCGTTACTACGGCGCCAGCCGCAATGAAACAGTACTTGCCCAATGTGAAACCGCAGACGATAGTGGCATTTGCGCCAACGGTTGCACCACGACGTATCAATGTTTTTTCATAAAGACTGTGCCGCACAATCTGAGAACGAGGATTGGTCACATTGGTCAACACACAAGAGGGACCGAGAAAAACATCATCTTCTATGACCGTTCCAGTGTATACGGCGACATTGTTTTGTATTTTGACGTTATTACCGATCTGGACACCAACGGCAATCTGTACGTTCTGTCCAAGGTTACACTCTTTGCCGATGACGGCATCTCGCATCACATGGGAGAAGTGCCATATTTTCGTACCTTCACCAATACTAGAGGGATGGTCAATATATGCCGATTCGTGGACGAAATACTTCAACGCTGACATTGGGGCCAATCTCCTCATTTTATCTTTTGGAGGAATGGATGGTAGTCGCCTTGGAGACCAATGGCCTTGCTTCTGCGAATACTGGACACTATTTCAATCGAGGGCTTTGTCTCGCATAGTCTAAAGCCCCTGCCAGCCAGAATCTGCTCATAACTACGCGTATGGAGGTCAGTGAAGCCTCCGCTGAACTCAAGTTCCACTCCATCCACCGTGATCGAACGATATGTCGCCGTCTCTCCTTCTCTCGGCTGCTTAGGGAGATCCTCCCTATCCAAGGATAGGAACCATCTGACCCTCGCCCTGTCAAGTTCCAAGAAACCAGCGGCCTTCATCGGATCATCCAGGTGAACAATATTGTATTTCACCTCCCCAAAAATCCACTGAAGCATGTCGAAAAAATGCACACCTATGTTTGTGGCGACGCCTCCGGATTTCTCAATATCACCCTTCCATGAAACGCTGTACCATCTACCCCGCGCGGTGATGTATGCGAGATCAATTTCATGCTTCTTGTCTCTGGGAGATTCATCGATTCTTTTCTTTAAAGATACAATGGAAGGATGGAGGCGTAGTTGTAGAATTGTATGAATGCTCTTTCCTGTCTCTTGAGATATCTCCTCAAGTGCATCCAAATTCCAGGGATTCAAAACGACAGGTTTTTCACAGATAGCATCAGCTTGGATACGCAATGCAAATCGAATATGGGCATCATGTAGGTAATTGGGTGAACAAATGGACACAAAATCCACTCTACATCCATTTTCCCGTCGTTGCCTTTCAATATGGCGGTCAAAGCGTTCGAACTCAGTGAAGAAATGGGCCTCGGGAAAAGACGAGTCAATCACGCCAACCGAATCATGTCGATCAAGCGCTGCGACGAGCACATTCCCAGTATCCTTGATCGCCTGCATATGCCTCGGGGCGATATATCCAGCAGCTCCGATTAGGGCAAACCTTTTCATAATCGCAAATTGGTGGGAGTAGTTCGCTATTCGGGTGTTTGAGCGCTGCGCTTGTCGGTGTTCGGGCAGGCGCTGTGTTTCTGTGTTAAGTTTGACGCTACGCTTCTGTGTTATGCTTTAAGTTTTAAGTGGTACACTGCATGGGAACCGATTCACGAGACAGCGTCTGGTATTCTTTGAGAGACCGCTCCATGCTCTGGGATGATTGACGATGCATTGTATAGCAGTATGTACTTCACGTGTAAATTCCCACCCAAGCAATGGTTGACATTCATTATAGCAGTCTATAGCCTGGTTTGGTTCTTCCGCAGCTTCAGCATGAAAGCCATAGATCATTGAACAAGCTTCTTTGGTATTTTCCCGAATACGACATCATCAGGTACCACTTCTACCGTGCCAGCTTCAATCTGGGCAACTCGCCGTTCAGCCTCGACCGCCCACAGCTTATCGATTTCCACTTGGGCCAGATTTAGACGGGTCCGCAACTTCTCAATCACTCCAGTCTTCGACATTGGCAGCCCTTTCTCAGACCCAATCGCCGTTCAAAAAACAGCCCCTAATCAGAGTGCCTAAGCGTCGACTTTATCGTATTAGCGTACCGGACACAAGAGACGATTCGGGCGTTTGCTCCGTTCGCGTTTCGGGCGCTGCCCTCATCGGCGTTCGGTCTTCGTGCAGACGCTATGCTCTTTTTTCGAGGATTCGGCATTTGGTGGCGCCGACTACCTAATTCCGAAAAACTGGACCCATGCTCTTGCGGCGATAAACACGAAATCACCGGTCCTATACCATCTTGCTTCCGTGCGTAGCCGTCAGTTTCTTCTCTTGGATGACTTGCCCAGCATAAGCAACAGCTTCTTGTGCGTATTTCGCCGAATGCTTGGCGAGAACAAAGTGAATCTGTTGAAGGTAAGTCCGGGCGAGCATCCTGCGGTCGAAATTAGTCCGGATGTATTTACGTCCTGAATGCCCATAGCTGCGGGCCAGTTCTTGATCGTTTACCAACTTAATGATGGCAGAAGCTAGCTCAACCGCGTTTTCAGGTTCGATGCAGATCCCAGCATTGGCAGCCGTCAC
>JAPUIL010000593.1 GCA_027297085.1 Verrucomicrobiota bacterium
GACATCCCGGAAGCTCTGGAAGTTGGGATTATCCAAATCACCTGCTCCGGGTCCAAGCTGATCAATGGAAGCTTGGATAGCGGCTTGAAAAGGATCATCTTCGCCATCGAATTCCACGGCAGCCTCTTGCCAACGACTGAGATAACCTCTAATCCAACCGAAGAAGTCAAAGGCGGTGCCTCCACTTCTTGTAGCACCCGCAGCAGCGGTTTCAAACCAGTTCAACCGGGCAATGAGCTTGTTCTGGAACAGGTTGAAAGTAATTCCGTATTCCTCAGTTGTCCCATTTGGAGGGCCAAGCACATTGCCGAATACGTCGCGGCGGGTTGGCGAAACCGAAAAGTTCTCGGATTCGCTGACGTGAACGCTGATGCCGAGATTTTCACCAAACCATTCGTCGGGCGCATGCCCCACAATGCTCCAGGTAATTGAATCAAAATTGGCCACATCGGTGGGGCTATCGGAAACCCTGAAATATGCCGGGTTCCTGGGTGAATTTCTCCCCGCAATATCCCGGGTGATTCCCAAAGCGGCCGCTTCGGTAGATCCGATATTTTCCCAAGTCGTCGACTTATCTTCACGCCAACCGACCAGGCCAACAATGTGATTATCCAGGAAGCGGCTCTGAACGCTGATAACTTCAGTTTCGATCTGGTTCCTTCTGCGGCTTCCACCGGTGAGAACATCTTCGAGAATGACGGTCTGTGGTTCAAAAACTTGGTCGGTCCTATTCCACATCAGCACCTCATAGGAATCTCCAGCTTTGGGTTGAGTAATATTGATCGGGCTGAGTTGAACCTCCTGAGGACTGGCAAAATTCCGCACATCCGGGCCAAGATATACTTCGTAGACCGGGCGGAAATTCCCGTCCCTAAGGCCCGATGTGCCCCGACCGAAGTATTTGGATTCTCCGAGATGTTCCCCTTTACTGCGAAGGCGGCCCTGGAAGGTGTGATTGAAGGAATCAATCGTTTGTTTATTGTAGAAACCGGTGATAGTGTGCTTACCCAGCCACTTTCCAAAGCCATCCTCTCCGAGGATATTCTCAAAATCCACATTTACAAAACCGGTGAAGCGGGCACTTTCACGGTCAGTCTGTCTGTTTTGCCGTCCCGGATATTCATCCGTTTTCATATGAGGACGGCCCACATTAGGATTAGGATCACCCGTGATCAGGTATTCATTGAGGTCGATAACTACGTCGTTGTTACCAGAATCACCAATGGTCTCCTGCTCAGAAAACGGTATGGTGGCTTCCTGTTCAAAGTGCTGTTTGTCATATACAAATTCAATGCCGGCTTCCCCGTTAAGCAGTGGCTGTTCCAGGACGTAGGTTTCGGTATCGAAATCCATATTCCGGAGTTGGGTCAGACCCTGAATCATTCGCGCGTCGTTATCCCACACTCCGCGGTCCAAGATCACAGGAGTAGTGAAATTAGGAATACGTTGATCATTGCGATTCCCCATGAAGAACGAGCCTGATTCGATGTACTCCCAAGTATTGCTGATAACCGGATAGGGCAACCCATCAACACCAAGCACGTGAGTGGCTGGTCCAGGATCTGCCGGATAGCCATACTCATCCACAGTTCCGGTGGCGCCACTGGCAGCAGCGTGAGTTCCGGTGAATGATTCCCCCTGATAAGTAACATAAGTAATGGGATTTTCTGAGTCGGCGTTATACTTTATTTTCATCCGGTGAAAGTTCCGTTCAACTATAGCCGGAACATTACCCCGGCTTAAACCAAGGCGATTGTCGAAAGTCTGCTTCGGTTGCCAGGCATAAAGTCCAAATTCAGGATGGTACCGATTGGCTTCGGTTTGTCCGGTGTAAAATCCAGGCACTACCACGCCGGGAATCGATTGCAGCTGGGTGACGTTGGGTGGTTGGAAGAACGATGTAAAACCATCGGTAGGAGGCGTAAGAATGGGAGGTGCACCGCGGATAGATCCTACTTCAAAATTGGCACGCAATTTGGTCCGGCCCAGCCATTCTACGTTTTCATTTTCGGCCAGAACGGCTTCCAGGCCGCCGCTGATACGTCTGTCGATCTCAAAGGCCGGCCGTTGTTGATACTGAGTATCTTTGTACAGACCCAGGAGGCGAACCGACAGGCGATCTTCGATGAGCACCTGGTGAACATCGAAGGTTTCCCGGTGGGAACCCCGCTCTCCATAACGAACACTGATTTCGCCAAAATCTTCACCGTCAACGTTGGCACGTTTGGTGGTGTTGTTGATAATACCCCCAGGAGAACCTATTCCGAAGAGAAGAGAATTCGCGCCGCGGCTGATGGCAATACGGCTGGTGTTGTAACCCTCGAAAGGAATATCAGTGAGGAAAAAATCACGCGTTAGGTCAGCACTCACAAGACCGCGTACCCGTGTGGCGCTTTGCGGATTCAGGCGCTGGTTATCCTGCTCGAAACGTCCGTTGTGATTCTGTCCCGGACCGCCGGCAAAATTACCTAACACACCATGCGATTCCATATTGACTGCATAGGGCAGGATTTCCTCCATAGTGGTTGATCCGGTGTCTTCGAATAACTCAGCGGTGATAATCTGAATCGCGGAGCCAACATCGCGCAACGGGGTTTTCAGACGACTACCAGCCAAAGTAGTGGTGGCCTGATAGCCCACAGCATCATCTTCTTCAATAGTAAAGGGTGATAATTCGATAATGTCCTCATCTTCTTGTCCTTGCAAGAGTAAGGGAACAGCCAGCAATAAACCGGCGAATGATAGATATTGGTATAATCTTGATCTGTTCATAGGAGTATTAGGTTTGTTAAGTGCTCAGGTGAAATTCTGAGAAAACACCGTATTTGGAGTTTTCCCAATTAGCGAAGTAAAGCGTTGACGGTTACTGGCAATATTCAGGCAGTCTGCATCAGTTCGGATAACAATTTTTCTTAATTTCAAACAATTAAGTGATTGAAGGCTGTTAGCCCTTATCAACTCAGATTTCACAATCACGAGTTTGAAAATACGATTTAAAACACAAAGCATTGTTTTCCAGAGATGCACAACCGAGCGGCAGTTGATTCAGTAAAGGGTTTTATTAAGGAGTGCCCATAAAAATCGCAATTTCAGATGCGACCTAAGGCTATTTTAGAAGTAAAGGTCCGGCGTCGGACTTGATCTTGTATTATGGTTTTGTTAAGGAGTAAATTACTAAGAATACCAGGATCATACTATTAGAATTCCGTCAATAATTATTTGACCTGAGAGACATCAAAATAACAGTAACAATTCCAGTTCGAATTTAATGTTTCTTCACTATTCCGTAATCCATTTGCTGGCGTTTTTCGCATTAATTACTGGGTATAAGCATCTTCGAGACTTGACTCAGGTCTTGAACTTGATAATTCCCCGTTGCTTGCGACGGGGTTAAAAAAACACATCGTTCCCCGATGTCCGTTCTCCCGCATCGCGGGAGATAAAAATGCGTAGATACCCCGTTGCTTGCGACTGGGAGTA
>JAPUIL010000594.1 GCA_027297085.1 Verrucomicrobiota bacterium
TTCTATCTCATTTAAAACCAGTGTGTTATGGATATTAGTATAGATTTTTTAAACCTCACAAAAAGTGGCGATACAAAAATGCCCTCTCTAAGGCTAAAACCGATACAGCCTCCGCCAAGGCTACGGCGCACTGGCGCATGCGCGAAGAGCTGTGTTCCAGCCCGCAACCCGCTTGGTCACGTAGGAAACTACGCTCCCGCGCTTGCTTGCAAACCGCGCCTTACTCTTCATCACATCTCAGTTTTTTGAAATACTTGGCTTATGAAAACTTTTAATATCCGCTCCGTAAAATTCCTCAGCTTATCGTTACTGTTTCTTGTCCTCGCGCAGGCTGCAGTGTCTCAGACCCCTCACCTGGTAGGCTGGCATACTAAGAAACCTTTTCAGTCGAGCTTCGCCAGTTGCTTTCAAAAGTCCTATGACGCAGTGGAGGCATCCTCTTTGGAAAACATTCAAACCTATGACGGTTGGATGGTCAGTGGGTCCAGTGTTTATCTGAGAGCAGCTATCAGCTGTATTCAGGTTTCGAATGGCACCATGATCAATATCCAGGTGGCTGCTGAAGAGAATCACGAAATGGAAGCCTTGGCTATGCGGGATTATCTGAAAGCCTATCTCATGACCGATAATTTTCCTGATGTATCTTCTATCGCTAACAATCAGGCTTTGGGCGGTAACGTCGGACCCATGGTTAGAGTCAGGAAATTGGTCTACAAGCCTGCCGAATTGATAACGGTAGACTTTGCCAACCTGCCCGCAGAAAGAAGAGATGAATGGATCACAATTGTACCTTACGACTACGAGGCCGGCGAGTTCCGGCAATGGAAATACACCGGAAAGAAGGAAAGTGGTTCGCTTGAATTTATGGGGTTAACCAGGGGAAGGTATGAGGCCCGTTTTCACTACGCCAATGGGGATAAGGAAGTCCGGGCGCGTTATCAATTTACGGTGAAGTAGATTGTTTTACAAAGGCAGAAGGATGAAGGCAGAAGGCGGAAAATTGTCATTAATATAGCTCCAACAAATATTCCTTGTAGCTTGGTCTGCTGAAGAAAACCGTTCTATTCGAATATTGCTCTGCTATCCGGGATTTTTAAAAAATGAGAGGACAAATCCGCATTCATGAGTGAACAAGAATCTAATAATCCACTGCACGGCATTACCCTCGAGAAGATCGTAAAGGATCTGGTAGACCATTATGGCTGGAGCGAGCTGGGCAAACGCATCAATATACGCTGCTTCAACAGCGACCCGTCAGTGAGCTCCAGCCTGAAATTCCTGCGAAAGACGCCTTGGGCAAGGATAAAAGTCGAGGACTTATACGTCTCCATGAAGAAAAAAATCATGATCAAGGAAACGTACCATTTCTTCCGTAAAAATTGAACGCACATCTTTGGTGTTCTGGTCGCGACCACGCGTCCTGCGAAGCCTTGGCGAAGTTGGAAGGTCACTCCTACACTTCGATTCGGGCATCACAACATTAGGCACTTACTTTTCAAAAACGATCATGTTTGAGAGGTTTTTATGCAGGGCGAAGGGTTGGGTTAGGAGTGAGAAACGAGAATATATCGTTCTTACAATTGGGAGATTCGAATCAGTGTTTAGGAGGGATAAACGGCTTTATGCCGCGATCTCCCTGGACATGGAACAACACCCGCCACCGCAAGATTCCGCTGACCGCCAAAATCCTGAATCAGCTTTAATTGTTCATTGCAAAGCAATCGGGGCGTAAAGCCCCTCCTACAACAACTAGACCTGAATCAATCGGCATCGCGAAGATAGGCCGACGATTTCGCTTGGATCTTTTACTTCGAGGATCAGGTGAAAAGTTCTAACTGCCGTTCGTCGATTTTGGAGGGGTTTTCGAATTTAACCCCAACTCCCAATAAGCGAACGGGTTCCGAGTTTCGTTCAAAGGCCTCTTCTAATAGGGGTATGTAAGTGTTCACTGTTACCGTTTCACCGGCACATTCTTTGGTGGTAGTCTTGAAGTCTGCGAACTTTAACTTTAAAAATACTTTGACGATAGGTTCTTTGGACTTTCTGTTGCCGAGGTCTTTATTTAATTCGTCCACCAATTCGGGTAATTCATCGAGGCAGGCATGTATGGTTGTAAGGTCTTCCTGAAAGGTCGTTTCGGTACTCATGGATTTTCTCAACCGGGTCGCTTCCACCGGCCGGTCGTCCTGGCCTCGGCAAAGTTTATATAGTTCCGTGCCCCAGGCCGGACCGAAGTGCCGGTGTAGTTCATTTAACGGTACAGTTTGCAGCTGACCACAAGTTTTAAAACCCATCGCCTGAAGCCGAGCCGCTGACTTGGGCCCTACTCCATAAATTTTTTGCACAGGAAGTGTCTCCATAAAGGACTCGATATCCTCAGGAAGAATCGCAAATTGCCCGTTTGGCTTTTTCCAGTCGCTGGCAATCTTCGCCAACATTTTGTTACAGGAAACACCGGCACTCGCGGTAAGCTGGGTCTCTTTCCAGATCTTTTTGCGAATTTCACGTGCAATCTGCCAGGCATACTCAGGCCGGTGGCTCACGTCCAAATAGGCTTCGTCGAGGGAGAGCGGTTCAATCTTGCCGGTGTAGATTTTGAAAATGGCCCTTATTTTGGCAGACTCCGCACGGTATGCGGAAAAGCGGATAGGTTTAATTATCAAGTGTGGACATAATTGTCTGGCTTTGTAGACCGGCATGGCGGAGCGGCAACCGTATTTACGAGCCTCGTAGTTACAGGTGGTCAGCACGCTGCGGCCTTCGGCTCCACCGACTCCCACGGGTTTAGCAGCCACCGAAGGATCATCGCGGCACTCCACCGCGGCAAAGAAACAATCCATGTCTATGTGGATAATCTTGCGCATTCGAATTTGAGTCGCCCACCCACTTTACTGTGCAGGCGAGCTTGCTCTTTCAAGACAAGCCTGTCAGCCCTCGGTAACTGCACAAGATAT
>JAPUIL010000595.1 GCA_027297085.1 Verrucomicrobiota bacterium
CCTGGGCCAAGGACATGACTGATGTCGACTATGTCATCCAAGTCTCGCCAGACATGTCCATATGGAACAATCTAGTTTCCGCGGTCGAGGACACCATCGACGAAGGTACCCACGATATCCTTACTGTTAGTGCATCTATTGATCCGCCAGCCAGTGAGCGATTATTTGTAAGGATTCAAGTGACTCAGAAGGAGCTGTAGGAGGGGCTTTACGCCGCGACCCTGTCCTAGGCCTTTTGAACAATCGCGGCATAAAGCCGCTCCTACAGATACAATACAAAGTAAAAGATCGAGTAGGAGGAAGAGGACGATAATAAGGTTTCAGCTCAGTCCCCTAGCCTTCTTGATCTTATCGTAGGCAGCGTTGATTTCTTTAAATTTTTCTTCGGCGAAGGTTAGAAATTCTTCGGGTAGGCCTTTGGATACAATTTTGTCGGGGTGAAATTCCATGACTTTGGCGCGAAAGGCTTTTTTGACCTCGGCATCCGTCGCATCCGGAGTGAGGCCGAGGATGGCGTAGGCCGGATCAGCAGACGGGGCCAAGCGAGCTTTCAACTCGTCGAACAGATGTGGAGGGGTGTTCAGGTATTGGATCGCTTGCCTAAGCAAATGCTCTTCAGTCCGGTGCAAACTTCCATCGGCCGCAGCTACCTGAAAGAGAATTTCAAAGAGCACCATGCGCATGTTGGAATCGCCATGAAAGTGCCGGGCGAACTCCGACGCGTACTGAGTAAACGGGTACGCATCGTCTTTGGAGCGATTGAATATATTGGTCGCAAACATGCGCGCCTGTTTATCAAGCCTGAGGTGGTCACGCATGAATGCTTCCACCACCCGGATCTCGGCCTGGGTCACATTTCCATCTGCTTTCGCCATTTTCCCGAGCATCGCGAATACGGAGGCGAAAAAAACAGCCTGCTTTTGCTCCTGGTTTGAGAATGTCGCCCGGCGTGAACCAGGTCTTCTTTGCTCGGCAACCGCTTCCTCCATCCGGCTATCGACAAAAAGATGGCCAATCGCACCCCCAATAAGAGCTCCAACCGGACCTCCCATCATCATACCCACGCTTCCACCCAATATTTTACCAATCCAAGACATGACCTTAAAATCAATGACCATTGGTCTGAGCGGCACGTTCGAAGGGGTCAAACCTGAATGGTCCTTAGTTAAGGCATTTTGGCGATTCTACGGTCCGCTTACTTTCCAAGGGGTCACAGCTTAAATCCCACACTGTCGTGCACGATTGCAAGCAATGACCCCGACCCCGGCATTGATTCGAAAATTTATCGAAATTGTGCTTAACTAAGGACCATTCGGGTCAAACCTGGAATCCTGCATAATCCTGCGTGATTGCAAGGAATGACCCCAAAGCCGGGTTCTTTTTCCACGTCAACACTCAAAAAACCATTGAAAAGCGGCGAACGAGCATTGAGGCTTCTAAAAAACTATGCCTGTTACCCAACAAACGGCCAGCGAAAGCGACGTGAAGCACCAGCTCTCTCTCCTCCACGAAGAACTTGGAAGCCTGCAGCGTCAGGCAAGGCAATTAAAAATCCCGGTTATAATCTTGTTTGAAGGTGCCGATGGCGCTGGTAAGGGAACCCTCATTAACAAGCTGCTCATGTCTCTCGATCCACGAGGATTCAAGGTCTACGCCATGCACTCTCCAAACGATGAGGCCATTTTTCGACCTTTTCTCTGGAGATTTTGGATAAAAACACCCGAACGTAACAAAATCACGATTTTTGACCGGTCCTGGTATCGTCATTTACTGGATGACCGTGTGAAGGGCGACGTCTCTTCCGAAGAGGCGCCACGATATTTTACTGAAATTAACGATTTCGAAAGACAACTCACCACCGATGGCGTCGTCCTCATTAAAATCTATCTGTCCATTTCCAAGAAAAAACAAAGCAGTCGTTTTGAAAAGCTGGCCAACAATCCTGCCACATCCTGGAGAGTAAGTAAAAAGGATTGGAAACGCCATAAACAGTACGACGAGTATAGCGCCATGGCGGATGAAATGATCTTCCCTACGCACACAGAGAAATCGCCTTGGGCCAAAATTGATTCAAGCAGCATCAAGTCCGCAACCTTTGAGGTGCTACAGTTGGTGAGAGGTCGACTCACAAGCGCGATCAATGAAAAACTAGCCGAAAAACCAGCTACAATGACTCCTGATCTAAACTGGCGGGCTAAAAAGGATAACCCTTCACGGCTCGATCAGGTAGACTTGTCCCTCACTGTCGATACGGAAGAATACCACGTCAGGCGTAAACAACTTCAACAGAGACTCCACGAGTTAGAACATCAACTTTACGTTACCCGGCGTCCGGTGATCCTGGTTTTTGAAGGATGGGATGCAGCCGGCAAGGGCGGAGCCATTCGACGCCTGGTCAAAGGGCTTGATCCTCGAGGCTACGAAGTGATTCCCATAGCCGCTCCTAACGATTTTGAGCTCAGCCACCATTACATGTGGCGTTTCTGGAACCAATATCCGAAAGGAGGTCACATCGCCATATACGATAGATCCTGGTATGGACGGGTGACGGTGGAGCGTCTGGAAGGATTTTGTAGTGAGGACGAATGGAAACGCGGCTTTGAAGAAATCAATGAAACCGAAAAACACTGGCACAATTGTGGTGCCATTATCCTGAAATTTTGGATACATATCAGTAATGAGGAACAGCTCAGGCGATTTGAGGCTCGTAAAAATACCACACATAAACAGTGGAAAATCTCAAAAGAAGACTGGCGCAACAGGGAAAAATGGGATGCATATAAAGTGGCCATAGACGACATGATCGACTTGACCGACAAACCGACAGCGCCTTGGATCGTGGTTGAAGGAAATAATAAGCCCTATGCTCGCATCAAAGTTCTTGAAACGACTGTAAAAGCCCTGGAATCCGTTTTGTAGTATTTATTTCCCGTTCAACTGGAACATCTTGTCATTCTTAGCTAACCTACCATTTATAGTCATGAAACAATACCTTATCGTTACCCTCGCATTCCTTTGTTTTTATTCACTGTCACTCAGGGCAGAACTCGTGGTTATTCAGCTGACTGACGGTTTTTCGATCAAAGGAGAAGTGCTACAAAAAAAGCGCGATACCTACTACGTCGATCTCGGGTATGGGATTATTCAAATCCCGGAATCATCCGTCCTACAGATCGTCAACGCAGTTGGAGAGACCCAAATCAGTGAAATGAGCACCGGAACGCTGTTTTTAGAAAACTCAGCCAACACCCCCCAGATAATTTCTGAACTGGTTTCCGAATTTGGAGAAGGTGTCGTACTCATCGAAACTTCTACCGGGTTGGGTTCCGGATTCTTTATTCACGAAGAAGGTTACCTGATCACCAATGAGCATGTCATCAGCGGCGAGCATGAGATCAAGGTCACGGTGTTCGAAGACCGCGATTCGGAAGGTAAGGAACTCCAGCGCTCGCTTTATGAAGATATCGAGATTGTATCCGTTTCTCCAGAATGGGACCTGGCGCTGATAAAAATCCTAAATACCGACAAAACATTCAAACCCTTGCCCATTGGTGCAAGCGGAGAACTTGACCAGGGCGAACGCGTATTTACGGTGGGCAGTCCCCTGGGATTCGAACGGTCAGTCTCGGAAGGAATCGTCAGTTTGAAAAACCGTGTCATGCAGGGCCGTCTGCTAATCCAAACCACCGCAGAAATCAATCCCGGCAATTCGGGAGGACCGCTTTTTAATCTATATGGTGAAGTGGTCGGCGTAAATAATCTCAAGATTGTAGCCTTTGGCGCTGAGGGCCTCGGCTTCGCCATCCCTGCTGAAATGGTGAAGCTCTTCATTGAAAATCGTGATGCCTTTGCTTTCGATCCGCGCAATCCCAACAACGGGTTTCGTTACAACAAACCTCCCAACGTCAAAGTCAGTTTAGATGAAGAAAATTAACCGGCTTGTTTTGACAGCCTCCCTCTTTGCCTTTACCGGAATTTGCGCTACCAGTTATGCAAGCCGGGATGACCTCCCTACTCTATTTGCTGAAGATACGCTTTTTTATGTAGAAATTCCCAGTGTCACCCAAATTCAGGAAGACTGGGAAGACAGTCCTTTCTATGAAATTTTTCAGCGGGAGGATGTTAAAGAGTTCATAGAGGCTGTATGGGAGGTTATTAAGTCCGATAACGGATTGGGGTTCGATGACCTGGACGACTTATTTGAAGATGAGGAGGATCAGGAGATCATTGAAGAACTGCTTCAGGGCCAGATCGCTTTCGGTATTTCCCGATGGGATATCTTGTCTATGATTCCGAATCCCCTGGCACCACGGAATCCAAAGGAGACGAGCAAAACGGGGATGCCCGACTTTTGGCTGATCTTTAGCCATAGCAATAATGAACTACGCCAAAAGATGATCGACGAAATGGAAGATGATGAAGACGAATATATTGAGTATGAAGACTTCTACATCATACTGAGTGAGGATGCGGTCGAGTTGTTTAACGAGGATACATTCGTCATCACGAACACAGAGGAATCAGCGAAAAATTTTATTGATCGTTACTATTCTAAAAGTTCCCAGCCCTCCCTGGCCGACGTTGAAACCTTTCAGGAAGGATTCCTCCGCCTCTACGAAAACAGCGAAATATTTTACTACCTGGACCTCACCGTGATTGGTGACCTGGTAGAGGAAGCGGCCAACAAATATGAGGCTGCGTATGCTCCACTAGTCCAGCAAGGCCAACTGGCTCCAACACCGAATATACTGGAGGCCTTGGGCCTGGATGCCTTGCAGGGCATTGCAGCTGCCGTCGACATGGACCCTTCAGAGCTCAGAATGAAGAACCTGTTCCTGGTCGAATCGAATGACGGATTTTTTGGAAAGCTATTTAACCACTACGGAAATTCATTGCCGGACACCAGCTTCATGGGTGAAGAACTGCGGCAGGCAATGGCTAGTAGTTTTGATCTGAGCGGCATGCTTCACGATCTGGAAGATACGGTCGCCGCGATCTCTCCCTTTGCAGGCCAGATGTATCAGATGCAAAAGTTTCAGTTCGAACAGACGCTTAACATTCAAGTCGATGAGGCATTGATAGATAATTTTTCCGGAAGTATCTACGTCGCTTCCGGGGAAACGCCCAACACATCCGCTTCAGCCTTGTCCGGGCAATCGGAAGGTATGGAATCGTTTTTTGATCAAGGCAGCACCATCATCATCGGTATCAATGACCGGATATCTCTGGAAGCGCTGATCGATAGCCTACTGGCATCTTTCAATCAACAAGAGAGGATCAGCAAACAAGACTATCTCGGAGTCAGCAACTACGTGATCAATACAGCGGTCCCAACCCCGGGACCAACATTTTTTGTCAGCGACCAGCACTTCATTATAGAACAGTCTAACCCTAATTTCGGTAAACTGGTTGTTTCGATGATGCAAAATCCAGGACAGCCGATCTTTCAGCGCCGGGATGTCAGAGACAGCTTCAATGAACTTCCTCCCGATCCGATGGGAGTCACTTATAACGATGCTGAGAAACTCTTTTCCTTCGTTACCAAACTGATGAGAGGCGGAATGGCTTCGTTTTCGCAGAGCTCGGGTCCAGACGAAGGGAACGGCGATTCGGAATCCGTTGAATGGCCAGAGATTCCGATTATTGAAGACTTTAGTTACTTTACAATCACCAACACTTACAAGGAAGATGATGGCTTTTATCAAGAGAGCATTTTGCGTCCCAAAACAAACTAGCTTGCGCACAGTCATTTCATTATTTTTTTCGGTATTCGTTCTTGGGATACCGACGAAACTGACCCAGGCCGGCGACCGTGCCCTCATCCTCGATGGACCCAGCGTAACTAAACTGGACTGGAACACCCGCGCACCCAGATTTGCCGATTTGAACGGCGATGGTATTCCTGACATCGCCCTGATTAATAATTCGCAGGGCAAAATTGAATTTCTGATTCAGAAGAACGGCAAGTCCAAGGCACGCAGGGTCGGTAAACCGGCCTCCAAGGCCAAGTGGGAACCTGATCTTGAGGATGACTGGTTTGAAAAACGCTTCATGGTCCTGGAACAAACTGCCTTTGACCTGGGACTGGCCGATTTCAACAACGATGGCCTCATCGATATGGCGATGACCGGTAACCGGGATGCGTTATCGATCTTTCTGCAGGACAAGGAGGGGGAATTTGAACAAGCCTGGAGCTTTGATGAGTTCAGCCCAAAACAACGGGGAAGAACCCTGAAAATAGAAGACATCAACGGGGATAAACAACCGGATATCATCGTTCTGGGAACCAAAAAAATCCTAGTACTCCTGAAGTTAAAAAATGAACTCGATTTTCAAATCACGGAATTTTACGTCGAAGAGAATGCAGCGTGGAGTCTTAAAACTCCCGACCTGAATGAGGATGGCCAGCCGGATCTGCTTTATTTTCATTCCAACCAGAATGCTCAATTTCTAGCTCTCCGCCTCCAAACGGAACCTGGTAAATTTGGCCCGGAAATTCCAATTAAATTCAGTTCCAGCATCTACGCTCAGCTACCGGATGGAAAAACGAAGCAACCCAGGTTTATTTATTCGGATGTGCGCACCGGACAGATCAAAACGTTTACCATAGATAAGGAGAGTTTTAAGAAAAATCAGGCCTTCAAGGATATCCAGTCTTTTACCTACCCACTCAACTCAACCATTCGTAACGCAGCTCTCTATACCTGGGGTGACATTAATGGTGATCGACGCACTGACCTGGTTATTGGAGATTCCGAAGGAGCCCAGATTCAGGTGTTTCTTCAGGATAAGAATGGTCTCTTTTCCATTCAGAAAAATTTCCCTGCTTTCGCCTATCTCGACGGGGTTTCGATTCTACGGCATCCCAAAACGAAAAAGCCGGTTATCTTCCAAATCAGTCAAAAAGAACGCATGGCTGGTATCTCTCAAATGTCCAAGGACGACGACCTGCCTTTCCCTACACTCTTACCGCTGGAAGGGGAACCAGTCGTCCTGCTATCGAACAGCGAAACCAATCGTAAATTCCAAGGACTGCTTCTTATTGAAAAAATCAAACGTGACTATCACCTGACGGAATACAACTTGAATGAAGACGGGAAATGGGAGGCTACCCGGGTAAAGCTGGATGACCTGAGCAACGAACCCCGCGGATTGATGCTAGTTTACCTCGAGAAGGATACGCCATTCCTGGTCGTATTAGCTCAACGGGAGGCGGCACTCTTCCTCAAGCGTGGAAAAGAAGGCTGGGAAGAAACCGCCGTGGATGCTGCCTTAAGAAAGACGCTTCTGTACAACCTGGCTGCCGACCGTATTAACTTTACAGATACGGATGACGATGGTGTTGACGAACTCTTCATCGCTGATACCGGCTTTCTTAGAAAGATCTCCTACGACGCAGAGACAGATGACTTTAAAATAGACGAGCAATTCAACACACCTAAACGCAAACAGGACGCACATCTCCCCATCCCCTACCAACGGGATAACCCAGAAGATCTGGTGTATTTTGATCCAAAAGACGATCACCTGTATCGGATAAGAAAAAAGGGCGGCGCTACTCTGCGAGGGAATAACCAAAAAGAGCTGCCGCCGCTTTCACCAGTCATCGGCCGGCATATCGATCTAGGCAAAGGCAAATCGGCCTTATTGATTGGAGGTGAAAAACGATTTTACCTGCTACCGGATTCCGGCGATCGCTGGAAGATCGATTATGACAAATCGTTTTACGAGCCGCAGACTGACAATGTGCGTTTCTCCTTTCTATTTACGACCAACCGACTAGACAATATGAACGCGGAAATCGTAGGTATCGATCCGCAGTCGCATGTCTTTGAGCTCTTTTCTCTTTCGTCCGAGAGTGATTGGTCATCGATACTCGAGTTTACTCTCTTTGATCAAGTGACTCATCGAGGAAACCAAAAGATCAATTTCCAGCCCAAGGATGCCGGAATTTACGATCTAAACCAGGATGGCAAAGACGACATCATCCTGCTCATCCACGACCGGATGTTGATATATTATTAGAGAGTTCTCCAAAAGAGAGTAGGAGCAAACTTGTTCGCGACCTCCATTTCATCCCCTAGGGTTTTTCCTTAACCAACCCGGATATTTAGTGTCTTTCGTCACCATGCTTTTAAACCAAAACCAGTCATCCCGATTACAGCGAAAGTGCTCACTCGGAGTCTCAGGATTATTCCATAAATAACTTAAATAGCGGGCAATTCCTCGTCTCCGCTAAATTTATTGTCAAAGTAACCTCTCTGCCAGACAGGTCCGGTTTTATTCAGAATACGGTTGATACCTATCGCAGTCTTACCCTTGCAACTTTTCATAGCCATACGCAGCTCTCCGTTTTTCAGTCGCATGACAAAAGGAATGTGGTTGGGCATCACAACCGAAGCAACCGATTCAAAATTCTCCTTTTGATCACAAAGATGTTCAAAAATTATTTTAGGAAAATCCTTATTACAGAGATTC
>JAPUIL010000596.1 GCA_027297085.1 Verrucomicrobiota bacterium
TGCGCGGCTTGTGTCTCAATCCCGCCGAGGTAAGGCCAAAACAGATCTGACCAGAAGACAACATGCATTGTTAGAAACAGCCCATGCTTTTTTTGCTGGTTTATCTCTTGGCGTGAGACCGAAAGTCATAATTGAATTCGATTCCACTGCGCTTGCGGTCAAGATACGTCTTCAACAAATGCAGATACTCGTCATGAACGTTCTTGGCTTTCTTGGCGGAACGGCTTGTGGCATGCAGCCTTCGGCGCACAAGGACTTCAGGCAGCAGGGCTATGCGAACGGAAAGGCTGGCCGCCTTTAGGATCCATTCCGGTTCGCTGGCGTGCTGCAAAGCTACATCGAAGAGTCCGATTGTATCAAGCAGTTCACGACGCAGCAGCATGGTGGGACAGACATAACCCGGAAGTGGTTTCAACAGGTTCTCATCGAGTGTCCGTCGATTTTCGGATATCTCCGGACTCCAGTAGTTCTGTATGTACGTGAAACTGAGTTGGAGACCGGGTTGGGAAGCAAACTGCGAAATCTGGCGGGCGATTTTTTCTGGATGCCACAGATCGTCAGCGTCGAGAAAACCGATGAATTCTCCCAGTGAATGCAGGATTCCGGTGTTTCGGGCGGTGGGCGTTCCCGCGTTTTCCTGCCTAACCAACTTGACGGCCGAACCGAACTGTTTCACCACGTTTTCGGTGCCGTCGGTGGATCCATCATCGACGACGATGACCTCCATCGGGCTGTAGGTTTGTTCAACGATGCTTGTGAGCGTTTCGGCAAGATAGCGCTCTCCGTTGTAGACGGGAACGATGCAGCTAACGAGTGGACTGGTCATGAGGATGCAAGCTCGTCGAAAAACATGTGCATTGCGCGCGGGATGTGTTCCAGATCTTTGCCCAGGTTGAAACGATACACAGGGATATCTTCTACCAATCTGGAGAACGCTTCCAGGTCGTCATGCGCCGGCCTGGGTATGACGCTGGTCATGCTGCCCATGCAAAGTGAATGATAGGCTTCCATTTTGCCTGTAGGCGATAATGACGAATGCTCGGTGTTGGAAATGCGTGGCAGCGCAATGGCCTTTATGTTGATTTGCCGCTGAAATACGCCGGGATTTACCTTCTCGACAAACACAAGCTCTTTGTCCGGCGGTGGCGGCCGGCCACGGATGCCGGCATGCCGCAGCTTCGCAAACCGTGATCGTTGGGTGGGCTCCAACAAGGCAGAAGCGAAAAGACCAATTCCCAGCCAATGACCTTCTTCTTTCTCCGTTATCCCAACGTGATCGTCGCCGAGGAAATCGAGACCGGCAAGCGCACAGGCTATCGCAGTCGTTGTTTTCCCGGATCCGGATTGCCCAGGTAGCAATATTCCCCATCCGCTTCTGCCTACAAGGGCGGCATGAATGATTTGGACTCCACGATCGCGGTGCCAAACGGACAACGGAAAGAAAAGCGGTCTGCCCTTGAAGAACTTGCTTTGTTCCGCTTCGGAGGCGCAAAAACCAGTCAGGCACTTCGATTGCCGATCGAGCCAAAAAAGTTCATTGTGCGCTTCGCTGCCTACAAACCGGCCATCCGCAGAAATCATCAATGTGCCGATCCCCGTCGGCCATTTCCGGGCCTCGGTTCGTGGTTTGCGAATGGCGGGAGGTGAGATACCGGTCTCACTCGGGCTCCAAAGCTCGATGGTGAGTTCAGGTTTGGTTATTCGGTCGGGCGGAGAGAAAGATGGTCTGAGGGCCCTGGTAATGCACTCTGTCAGGTTTCTACCTACGGTCTGAATTTGGACGGTGTGACCCGCCGTCCTCAGGCTCGATACAAAACTCTGGTCGGGCTTATTCCTGAAGGCCTGTTGGAACGAATCCTTTAATTTCAGGATCTCGGTTTCGATGCCGCTACCCACATCAGGTTCTTTTCATTCGGGCTTCCAATACCGGTTCCTGCCGGCTTTTGTTTTACAGCGAATGCAGGATACGCGATTAATCCTCCCATTCCAGATCCGTGGCGCTGGGAGCTGGAGGATCGAGGGCGAGGAGATCGCCCATGTCGTGATAGGTCTGAAGAACCGGGGTGATGTAGGCGCTTTTCCCGGTGCGGGGCGCGGTGGACACGTCCACGGGAGTGGCAGAATCGGCATCCTTAACGAAGACGATCTCTTCTTCCAACAGTTGATTGATCAAGTTCATGAGATCCTGCCTCGCCGATTCAATCGAAACATCGAATCGAGAGGTAACCGAATTGGCAATATCTTCCAACGACAGGCCCAGTTCAATCGACTCCCAGATGAAGGCGCCGACATTGTCCAGGCTGTGATAAACACCGCTTCGGATGTCCATGATGATGGCTTCGCCGTCGATGACTTTCGCAACCACACGGCCCGTAGCAGGTTTTACAGTTTGCGTCGGCTCTAACATTACGGCCTCTAGCTTGTTGCGGTGAATAGTTTGCCTGGCCGGCCCGAATATGTCACCAGTATCCCGGATGATAGCGCTAGAAACAAGTGTACTTCCAGTTTTCGAAACCAGAGAATGGATTCTGGCAACATCGTTTGGATCGAGCCGGACCCGACCGGGGATTTATTCGGTCTACTCTTCCGTTTCCTGCCGTATGCGCTTGAGGTAGTTGGCCCTCTCGAGGAATCCCTCTTGTAGCATGATCCTGGATAGTTTCCCGTAATCACGGCCAGCGCGCGGCGGGATACACGAAAGAGTAGGGCCGTAACTTTTCTGAGGAGCGCCGGCGTATTGGAAGGGTTTCCAATGACCGAGTTTTTCTTTGTTGATTATTTCCCAGCAGCTATCGTCGAGGTCGCGGTGATGTTGGACGAAACTCGGGTTGTCACTGAAAATCGCCTCCGGGACGTATCGATGCAACAGTTCCCGTTCCTGTTGCCCTTGATAAAGGTCATGTATGAAAACAAGTGATGGGCGCCGAGCTGCCAGAAGCTCGAAGCTCAACACAATTGCCCTGAAACTCTTGGGACCATCGATAAGCACGATGTCACCAGCTTGAACAATTTCGGGTAACACCTCTCTCGAGTCGCCACGAATTGTCGTGACGTTTGGCCAGGAGGACTTGATCGCATTTACGTGCATCACGTCCGAAGGGCAATCTTCCAAATCGACACTGATGATTTCACTATCATGAAAATAACGCGCGAGTATGCTGGTGCTCAGACCTCTTGCGCGACCGGATTCAATGATCCGGCGAGGTCTTGCAGTCCCCACAGCCGCCACAAGGAACAACATCTCACTGAACAGAATACCTTTGGCCTGGTAGGACATGTCACCGATGCTTTCTTTGAAGCCCTCTTTCGCCCTGGAGGCATTCCAAAGCACTTCCTTAATGGTTGGCACGTGTTAACCTCACTTTTGGCCAGCGTTGTCGGGAAAGAAGAGAGTTTATGTTCCCGCAATTTTTTGCTCAATTCCGAACATCGTTGGACTAGTCAAGTAGAACTCGCCCGCCTTCCTACACTCGAGATATGAACACAAGTTGCTCGAATTGGCCCTCCCCAAGTGGCGAAACGTCGCAAATGTCCACTACGATTGGAAAATCGTCCTTGCTGCCAGGCGTATGCTCGCGAAGACGTCCTT
>JAPUIL010000597.1 GCA_027297085.1 Verrucomicrobiota bacterium
TCATGCAGAAACGCCTTCTCGTGCCTACCCTGGCAATAGGTCAGCGGTCAATTAGCCAAGGAATCTGCCGACGGCATACAACTCATCATGGCAGATGGTTCAACCCAGTCGCTGGCGGCCGACGAAGTGGTCTCACACACCGATCCCATTTCTTCCATGCCTCCGATGGGTTACCTTCTGACCAAGCGCGAACTGCGCGATGTTGTGGAGTTTTTGAGTAGTTTGAAGTAAAACAGGCTTCCCAGCCTGTTTTTGCGTTTTTCAGGAAAGGACTCGGGCAAGATGCCTGAGCTACTTTGTAAAACCTCACACAATCTCTTCCTCTACCGCTTTGAAAGCCGCTATAGCTTTTTCCAGATCTTCCCGCGAGTGGGCAGCGGAAATCTGGGTACGGATGCGGGCCTTGCCTTGCGGAACTACCGGGTAGGAAAATCCGATAACATAAACACCCTTCTCCAGCATAGCATCTGCAAATCGGGTGGCCAACGAAGCATCGCCCAACATGATTGGTGTGATCGGATGGGTACCGGGCAAGATCTCGAAACCCAGTGTCGACATTTCTTCGCGAAAGTAAGCGGTATTCTCTTCGAGCCGGTCTCTTAACTCGGTAGTCTCACTCAGCAGCTCCAGAACCTTCAATGATCCACCCGCAATGGCCGGGGCCAGTGTATTGGAAAATAAATACGGTCGTGATCGTTGTCGCAGAAGATCGATGACCGGTTTTCGCCCACTGGTGTAGCCGCCGCTGGCTCCGCCCAGCGCCTTGCCTAGGGTTCCAGTCAGAATGTCGACCCGGTCCATAACACCACAATGCTCGTGCGTGCCGCGACCGGTCTTTCCCATAAAACCCACAGAATGGGAGTCGTCCACCATCACCTGTGCGCCGTATTTTTCGGCCAAATCGCAGATCTCCTCCAGCCGCGCCACATAGCCATCCATCGAGAAAACACCGTCGGTTGCTATTAATCGATGCCGTGCTCCGGAAGCTTCTTTGAGCTTCGTCTCCAGGTCTTCCATATCGCTGTTGCGGTAACGAAAACGTGCTGCCTTACACAAGCGGATGCCATCGATGATCGAAGCGTGGTTCAGCTCATCGCTGATAACCGCGTCCTCAGGCCCGAGCAGAGTCTCGAACAGACCGCCGTTAGCATCAAAGCAGGAAGAATAAAGAATTGTGTCATCGGTACCCAGAAAACGACTGAGAGAATTTTCCAGATCTTTATGAACTCCCTGGGTCCCGCAGATAAACCGCACACTGGCCAGACCGTAGCCCCATTCATCCAGGGCCTGTTTAGCTGCTTCAATTACCTGCGGATGTTTAGCCAGCCCCAGGTAGTTGTTGGCGCAAAAATTGAGCACCGGCTCCCCGTCGGCAACGCGAATAACCGAACCCTGTGGCGTCATGATCACGCGTTCATCTTTAAACGTACCCGCTTCGCGAATACCGGCCAGTTGATCTTCGAGATGTTTTTGGAATGATTCTGTCATGAAAGAGTTTTCTCTTAATGTTTTAACTACGAAAAGCGCGAATGTTAGCGAAAAGCTACATTATTCTTCTGAGCCTATTAACAGCGATTCTCTTTCGCGTCATTTCGCGTCTTTCGTAGTTTCCAATAATTCTTTTTCAGATTTTTATTATTTAACTCCAATCGAGGATCACCTTTCCCGAGTTCCCCGAGTTCATGACCTCAAAACCTTTTTCAAACTCAGTGTAATGAAACCGGTGAGTGATGATCGGCTTGATATCCAATCCGCTCTGCAGCATCACCGTCATCTTGTACCAGGTTTCGTACATCTCACGTCCGTAAATACCCTGAATCGTGAGCATATTGAAAACAACCGTATTCCAGTCGATGGCAAACGGCTTGGCCGGAATACCCAGCATGGCGATCTTCCCACCGTGACATAAGTTGGCTATCATATCGTGGAATGCCTCTTCATTGCCCGACATTTCCAGTCCCACGTCAAAGCCTTCCACCATACCCAGATGATCCTGCACCTCTTTCAGGCTGCGATTCTTGATATTGATCGCCATAGTGACCCCCATTTGGCGCGCCAGATCGAGACGGTAATCGTTGACATCCGTTATGACTACATAACGCGCCCCAGCGTGCTTGGCGATTACTGCGGCCATGATGCCGATCGGACCAGCACCGGTGACCAGAACATCTTCTCCTAACACGGGAAATAAAAGTGCGGAGTGAGCCGCATTGCCAAACGGATCGAAAATAGCCGCCACCTCGGGATTCACGCCGTCGCGGTGGTGCCAAACATTAGTCATCGGTAACACCAGGTATTCCGCAAAGGCCCCGGGGCGGTTCACGCCGATGCCTTCGGTTTCGGCGCAGAGATGCCGGCGCCCCGCAAGGCAATTCCGGCAGCGTCCGCACACCACGTGTCCTTCACCGCTGACAATCTCTCCGGGATGAAAGTCAGTTACATTCGCGCCTGTCTCCACAACTTCCCCTACAAATTCATGGCCCACCACCATGGGCACTGGGATTGTTTTCTGCGCCCACGCATCCCAATTGTATATATGCAGGTCGGTACCACAGATGCCCGTCTTGTGGACCTTGATCAGCACATCATTTAAGTCGAGCTTCGGAGGATCCACATCCTCCAGCCACAACCCGGGTCCCGATTCTTTTTTAATTAACGCTTTCATGTTTTCTGCTTGATATTCATGCCAATAAATTCCACTATTCAGGAAATAATATCTCATATACTAGATTTACGATTCCAGTATGCAAGATATTTTTCCATTATAATGAAAAAGAAAAGCTCACCGAGGTCCCCCTCTGCCGAAGTCCTGCATCCGGCGGAATCCATCAACCGTCACCTTGGCGCGAGAGTAAAGCGGCTACGGTCCGATAAAGGCTGGTCTCTGGAGATGCTGGCCAACAGCAGCGGGGTAAGCCGAAGCATGCTCAGCCAGATCGAACGGGAGCAGGCCAACCCCACCCTGGCCGTAACGCTCCGCATTGCCCACGCTTTTGCCATGGACCTGGGCGAACTGGTCAAGGTACCCAACGCCTCCTCATCTCTCAGGGTGATCCGCGCCGGCGACCGCACTTTTCACTACCGCTCCGACAAACATTGCCGCATCCGCACCCTCTCACCACTCAACCTCGAAAAGGATGTCGAATTCTACGAAGTGCAACTTAAGCGGAGCGGCACCCTGCGTAGTGAAGCCCACTTTGAAGGCACCCGCGAGTTTCTCACCGTCGAACAAGGACAGGTCCGCATCGAGTCCGGCGACGAATCCGACACCCTGAACCAGGGGGACTCAGCCAACTACCGCGCTGACATCCCCCATGCTATTATTAATACCGGTCGAGGTGCCGCTATTCTGTTTCTGGTAGTGATCTACGCTTGATCCGCTTAATCGAACAAGAGGTCACACCTTTAATCCTGCATTGACATGCACGATTAAAAGGAATGACCCCGACACTGCGACGGCGCTATCCTCTTCCTGGTAGTGATCTACGCTTGATCAGGTGGGTCGTGTTTGCCTAAGGTCCTTTTATGACCCCAAACATTACCCACTCTAAAAACAGTTCCCAAAGCCGTTAACCCTTTGCTAACAAGCGCTCCTGCTTGA
>JAPUIL010000598.1 GCA_027297085.1 Verrucomicrobiota bacterium
GTTTTCCAGACAGATTAACCAGTTGATGCGGATCCGCCTTTACATGGAAAAGTTCCGTTTGTGGACGCGGCATCATTGGAATGTCCTCCTGGTGGGGCAATGTCTTGCCCGCTTCGTACATGTCCCAGAGTTCCTGTGCTGCCGGGAACTGGGAGTTATCGCTTTCCGTGCTTAAACTCTGTTTGTGATTAAAGGCGTTGTGAATGTAGAGCCAATTGCCGAAGCGGACACCGCGCTCGTGAGCGGCGTATACGTGCCAGTTGTGCTCCGCAAACGCGTAGTCCCTTACTTTTCCTTTCGGATTCTCTAGAAGAGTAGCCAAACTTATTCCCTGGAAGGTTGGGCCGGCCTCAACACCCGCTAACTCCATGAAGGTTGGAGCTAAGTCAATGGTGCTCACCAGGGCTTTTGAACGTGCAGGTTGAATCTTCCCCGGGCTCCAGACAATGAGGGGTGTTTTAATACCGCTGTCGTACAGACGGGTTTTGCATCGAGGAAAGGGTCGGCCGTTGTCCGCTGTGTAAACAAAGTAGGTATTATCAGCTACGCCTTGCCGTTCGAGCTCAGCGATCAGCTCACCCGCGTAATGGTCGGTCCGGCTAACTTCATGGTAATACTCGGCCAGGTCCTGTCGAGTACGTGGGCCATCATATAGGAAGGGTGGTACCTGGATATCGTCAGCATTATAGTCGGGTGCTTTGTCATTTGGTTGCCAGTCGCGGTGCGCATCATAGGAGGCAAACCAGGCGAAGAACGGTTGGTCCTTTGGGCGGTTTTGCAGCAGACCAACCCAGTCTTGGCTCCCAGAAGGTCTGCCTCCATCAGTGCCGAGAACGAATCCGATTTTCTCCGGCTCATTCATGTGATTTTTTCCGGAAATCACGGTGTAGTACCCAGCATCCTTTAATTTCTGCACAAAGGTTATCTGGTCCAGCGGTAGTGGTATGTGTAACTCTGGTGCCCCCGTATTATGAGGATAACGGCCGGTAATGATGCTGCACCGGCTGGGACTACAACTGCTTGTTGTTAGGTAAGCATTGTCAAAAACCAGTCCTTGGGAGGCTATACGATCGAGATTCGGCGTTTTGGCGAAAGTATTGCCGTAGGCACCCAAATCATCGGCCGAAATATCGTCAGTAATGAAAAAGACGAAGTTGGGCTGCTCCTGGGCGATCAGTGAACTGGTTCCCAGAAAAAAAGCTAGAGTCAGTAAAAAGAGTGAGCTAATGGTTTTCATAGTCGTTAGAAGAAGAGGGAATGGAGTAACATGGTTCTTTATAGAGGACAATCATTCTTCAATCTGACCTGTAGCTTCTGTTTTTTCCGGTGAATCTTTCATTGCCAAGGCCATCTAAGCTGTTTCAAATTAATTCTTGTCTATCTGGGACGCCAATAGGCTGGAAAATTGCTATTACACGTCCGATAATTATATTAAATTTGTTATGAAAAAAGCCTACAGCATATGCATCCTTGCGCTTCTTCCCCTGGCTAATTCTGCTATGGGGCATTCAACAGAAGTGCTTCACATTCACCCGCATGGCGAAAATGCCTATTTGACCACTTGGCTGATTGCAGCTGCTGTTGGTCTGGTGTTTGGCGGGCGCTATTTGTTGAAACAAATTCGCCAAAAATAGTCTTTATGCCCAAAGTCGAGGAGCTACTGGGAAACCTGGAAGCATGGTTTTCCCCAGTCGATGGAAGTCTTACCGCCTTTTCAGGAGGCGTTGACTCGGCGTTAGTTTTGTTCCTTTCCCAGCGATTTCTCGGTGAAAAAGGTATTGGGGTAATTGCGGATTCACCCAGCCTGAAACGAAGGGACCTCCATCAAGCCAAGGACTTCTGCCAGCAATTCGGGATAAAGTTAAGGATCATTAAAACCGGCGAGCTCGATAATCCAAATTACGCCAGCAATCCAAACAATCGCTGTTTCTTTTGCAAAGATACGCTTTACCGGACGATGGAGGATATTCATCAGGAGTATCCCGGCTACTACCTCCTCAATGGAACCAATCAAGACGACCTGGGTGATTACCGGCCCGGTCTGCAGGCAGCGCAAAACCACAAAGTACATTCGCCGCTTTCCGATTGCGGAATTGGGAAAAAGGAAGTCCGTCTTCTGGCCAAACATCTTGAGCTTCCCGTATGGAATAAACCCGCCAGCCCTTGTCTCAGTTCACGCATCCCCTATGGACAGGAAGTAACCAAAGAAAAACTGCAGCAGATCGAGAAGGCTGAGACCTTACTCAACCAACTCGGATTCGAGGAAGTGCGTGTACGGCATTTTGGTGCGGAAGCACGTATTGAAGTGCCGGCTTACGAGCTCGAAAAACTTCTTCCTCTGAAAACTGAAATCCAGCTTGCTTTCAGTGAGCTTGGATTCGAGACAGCAGTCATTGACACGGAGGGATTGGTTAGTGGAAAGCTGAATCGGTCAATTGTATCCCATGGATGAATACATTCTGGATATGGACCGGGAAAACCGCCTTGGCTTCCCGGAGGTAATTTACGGCCAAACCAAGTCAGTAGAACTACTTACAAAAATCCTGCGCGACTATCAGAAAGAAGGCCGCAACGCTTTGGCCTCGCGTCTCCAGCCTGAGAAAGGCGAAGCACTCTTAGAGGAATTTCAAGGCAGTTTCTATGACCCGGTCTCCGGCTCCTTTCTTTTGCGGAAAAACGAGCTCGATGAATCGACCGCCAAAGTCGGCATCATCAGCGCAGGAAGTTCAGATCAGTATGCTGTCAATGAAGCCTTATATACTTTGAACCTCTTGAACGAAGCTACCGTTTGCATTAACGATGTAGGTGTGGCAGGTATACACCGCTTGCTCAAACGCTTGGATGATCTCAAAAAATTTCAGGTTCTCATCGTGGTGGCGGGATTTGAAGGCGCTTTGCCCAGTGTAGTGGGAGGTTTGTTGAAGCAACCGATCATCGCCGTTCCTACCAGCATCGGATACGGAGTAGCCGAAGGAGGAAAATCAGCCCTGCACGCCATGCTCTCCAGTTGTGCCAACGGAATTACAGTTACCAATATCGACAACGGCTATGGCGCCGCCATGGCTGCTTACCGGATTATTCAACTTTTGCAAAATCAGTCATGAATACCTTGTACGTGGAACCCTTTTCCGGTCTGGCCGGCGATATGTTGCTCGGTGCCTTGTGTGGATTGACTGATGGGTATGAGGAAATCAAGGAACTGCCGGATAAACTGCACCTGCCGGATGGCAAAGTAGAGATCAATGAAGTCGAGAAAAACGGAATCGTGTGCAAGCACGTTAAAGTAATCGATTTGAATGACGGTAAGGAAACGCATCATCATTCGCACGATCACGATCATCCGCATGACCATGATCATGGCCACTCGCACAATCACAGCCATGGTCGCCACCTGAGCGACATCATTCAACTGATTGATCACGGACATATTTCCGATGGCGCCAAAAAGATCGCCAAAGGCATTTTCCAGCTCATCGGAGAAGCGGAGTCCAGTGTACACGATATTCCAATCGAAAAAATCCATTTCCACGAAATCAGCGGTGTCGATTCCATCATTGATATCGTGGGTTGTTCTGTTCTGCTCGATAATCTTGGGATTGAAAAAACATATTCGGATCCCATTTGCACTGGCTTTGGCATGGTCAAGACCCAGCACGGTCTTCTCCCTGTTCCGGCACCTGCTACGGCCCTCCTACTGGAGGGAATGCCCACCTTTAAAGGGGAGGAAGACGGCGAACGAGTGACTCCGACCGGCGCTGCCATTTTACGTTATCTCAAACCCGACTTTTCACCGCCGGCATTGAAGGTGGCCAAAGTCGCCTACGGCCCAGGTCAAAAAGATTTTGCCGGTCCCAATGTGGTACGGCTTTCCTTAGTAACTCCAGTGACTGAATCTAACAAAAAAAGTCTCTGCGTTGTCGAAACCAACCTCGACGATTGTTCACCCGAGCTCTTGGGAGAAGCTTTCCAAGGTGGACTGATCAAAGCAGGCGCTATCGATTTCACATTTACCCCGGTGACTATGAAAAAGAGTAGACCAGGTTTGAAATTATCTGCTCTTGCGAACGAACAAAACCGGGAAGCCGTTTGTGATTTTATCCTCGAAAACACCACCACTATCGGTGTGCGTTTTTACTCCGTCGAACGCAAGGAGCTCAAACGTGAGACTGTGTCATTGGAAACCCAATACGGTGCTATCAAGGCTAAACGCGTAACGACCCCTTCCGGTAACACCCGGGTAAAAGCAGAGTTTGATGATCTTCAAAAAACGGCGAACGAGAATGATATTCCAGTCGTCCGGCTAAAGCAGGAGATAGAAGGTAGTTCAAAGTAAGCTTTTAGGATTTCTAGTAGTTACTTTCTTGCAAAGGGTTCCACGTGCATCACTGCGTGAGTCAATTTAAGATCGTCATCTTTCAAGAGGCGGTCCTTGAGCAGGTGTGACAGATGATGGCTTTTTTCAACGGTTAACGATGGCTGTACTTCCATATGAATTTCGGCGACGTAGCCTCTGCCGCTTCGTCGAACAGTTACAGTCTCCAGTCGCTCAATACCCTCGATTTCTGAAGCAATTTTTTCTATGGCCTCTATTCTGTGGTCTTCAATACGTCGGTCCATGAGTTCATCCAGTGCCGGTCTGATCAATCGAACCGCGTTATAAAGGATGAGTAGGGTAACTCCTAACGCTGCCAAATCATCCGCCATCTCATATCCTGGCCCGGCAAATATAGCAATAACCAGACCCCCAAGAACACCCAAAGAGGTGAGGGAGTCACTCAAGTGGTGCCAGGCTTCAGCCTGTAATGCCATGCTGTCTTCGTGATGAGCGTGTTTTGACAAGGTGTGATACAACCATCGTTTGCCGATGATTATGGCCACCAATACAGGTACCGTGAATAAGGCCGGTACGCCCTGAGGTGTTCGGATCTCGTGGATGGCATGGTAGGCAATGATGGCTGCTGAAACTATCAATCCAATACCGGCTAATAAGGTAGCAATCGCTTCAGCTTTTCCATGCCCATACGGATGCTCGTGATCTGCCTGTTTTCGCGAGACACGCAGCCCACTCAATACAATAACTGACGATAATATATCAGCCAACGACTCTATACCATCCGCGACCAAGGCGAATGAATTACCTATAAAACCAACAAGTAGTTTTACGCCCGCAAAAGAGATATTGGAAACCAGACTAACTGCACCCAATCGTGTTGCGATATCCCCTCGCATGTACAAGACTTTCGTGGTTAAAATGGGCGAAAGCAAATTAAACTTTGAAGGGATACATCCAAAATCTAGCTCAAGCCCTTAATTCGCATTACTCCATAAAAGATATGCGCCTTTTATTGTGTGCCCTGATTCCTCTGCCCCTGATTGCAAATGATCACAATAGTCCCCCAATAGAAGCAAGCATAACAGCTCATTATGACCAATCCGACGGACAGCTGAATCCGGTATGGAACTTCTTTGGCTACGATGAAGGAAACTACACCTTTGATGAGGAAGGGAAGAAACTCCTAGCTGAGATAGCCGCTATCCAGCCGGAACCGGCCTTTGTTCGGTCGCACCATTTGCTGACTTCCGGGTCGGGAGAAACTTGGCTTAAATGGAGCAGCACAAACGCCTATTCAGAAAATTCGGACGGGAATCCGGTCTACGATTGGACAATTGTGGACCAAATTTTTGACACCTATATGGAGTTGGGGCTCAAGCCTCTGGTTCAAATCGGATTTATGCCAGAGGCACTGTCATCCGAACCTGAACCATACACTCCCAAGAAGAATCTGCATGAGGAGCCCAAGGGCATGGTTACGGGTGGTGCCTTTCACCCCCCGGCCGACTATGGCAAGTGGCAAAGGTTTATCCAAGCTTGGGCTACACACTGTCGGGATCGATATGGGCGCGAGGAAGCAAGCAGCTGGTACTGGGAATTGTGGAACGAACCCAACGGCGGTTACTGGAAGGGAACGCCAGAAGAATACTTTCGTTTATATGACTATACCGCTGCAGCCATTAAAAAAGTTCTTCCCACCGCACCCTTTGGAGGACCGCATATTACCAATCCCGATTATCGGGAAGGTGGACGTTTTCTGGATGCATTCCTGGATCATTGTGCGAATGAACAGAACGCCGTAACTGGAAGAACCGGTGCTCCGCTCGATTTCATAGCTTTTCATGCCAAGGGGGGTACCTCTTGGGAACAGGATCATGTGCGCATGGATCTGGGGAACCACCTGCTTCAAATAAACAAGTCCCTGGCCATTATCGCTTCGTATCCTGAATTTAGAAACCTCCCTCTCATAGTAGG